>DNPI01000060.1:1695-4494 GCA_003501525.1 Planctomycetota bacterium | reverse complement strand
CGCTTCTGAGGCTAAAGGAATTATTTTGGATGAGCCGTCAGTGGTAGCCGTTTATAAAGGCACGAACGAAGTCATCCTTGACGGCTTGGGTGTTGGAGTCGAAGCCTATGCGATGTTGGGGAAAACTCCAACTAACATCGAAGCTGTACGCCCTTTGAAAGGAGGCGTTATTGCCGATTTTGAGATAACGGAGAAACTTCTTCGCTACTTCTTACAGAAGGCAAGCGATGGTGGAAGCTTGAGGAAACCACGGGTTGTGGTAGCAGTCCCTAGTGGAATCACGACTGTTGAACGGCGTGCTGTTATTAATTCTGCAGAGAGAGCAGGCGCCCGGAAAGTGTATTTGGTTGATGAGCCGATGGCTGCTGGCCTTGGAGTCGATTTGCCTATTACCGAAGCAGAGGGATCGATGGTTGTCGACATTGGTGGTGGAACCACTGAAGTTGCCATTCTCGCTCTAGGCGGTCCTGTGACTGTTAAGTCGGTTAAGGTTGCTGGTGATGATTGCGATGAAGCAATCATTAGCTACATTCGCAAAAATCATAACCTTCAAATTGGTCCACAAACATCTGAAGAGCTAAAGAAGACTATCGGTTCTGCTGCTTCTCTTGAGACAGAGAAATCGATGGAAATTGCGGGTCGTGATACTCTCAACCTCATGCCGCGTAAGGCGGTCATTACAAGCGAAGAGGTCCGCGAAGCTCTCCAAGAGCCGCTTTCTCAAATCCTGCGTGCTGTACTTGACTGTCTTGAGGAGGCTCCTCCTGAGATTGGTTCCGACCTCCTTGAGTCGGGGATTACGGTGGTGGGAGGCGGAGCACTGCTGCCAGGACTTGATACTTTCATTACCGAGCGAACAGGCTTGCCCTGTACGATTGACGATGAGCCGATGACCGCTGTTGCGCGAGGTACCGCTCGATTCCTTGAAGACTTAGACCTTTATAGCGGTTTCCTCTCCGACGGAGAGGATCTGGCCTAGTGTCTCGGCTGTCGAGCGCGGAGCGGACTCGCCGCACCGCCGCGCTCGGAGCCCTTTTCGCTGGACTTGTTGTCCAATCATTATTCGGGGGCTCCTCTTTTGTCGATTCGGTGGGCGAAGTTCTTGTTGCTCCGGTTGCTGCAGTGGTGACGCCTTTTGCTGGTGGACTTGCTAGCCGTGGATTGCCCTTGGAAGTTGCTGAGTCAACTGTTGATTCCCTCCGATTAGTGGAAGCCGAAAGGCGGCAAGGCAGACCTCTCGGTGCCGTTGGTTCTGCGTGGCTGGAGGTGCCGGTGCTCATGGAAGATAGAGTCACGGGCAAATTAGAGTTGGCAGCTGGGTCAGCTCATGGCCTTGCTGAGGGCCAAGGCGTGGTATTCGGTTCTTGGTGGCTAGGTCGAATCGGTCGGGTCGGAGAGAATTCGGCTGAAGTTCAATTGTGGTGGGCCCCTGGAGCGAGGACAGGGGTGAGCTTAAATGGTGGGCCAGAGAGTAATCTCAGATCAATATGTGTCGGACGAGGGCCAGAGCGCTCTGCGATGGTGGGCTGGTTAGAGCCAGGCCCCGACCCCCGCGTTGGAATACGTGTGGAGTGGCGGCGTGGCCCTGACGATCCTCCATCACTGGGGACAAGAGATTTCCTGCTTGGTTATCTATCTCAAGAAGGCAATGTGCTGCGAGGAGAGGCGTCCTGGGTCGTGCCGGGCGGATTAATTGCTGGTGCCGCTGGTCGGGTTTTTGTTGCGGCAGGAGCGGTCGGTGAAAACCTCGTGGCGAGCCCACCGGTATCAGCTTCTGCCGCTGAAGCGGTTTTGGTTGGAGATGGAGTTTTTGGTTCTAGTTTTGCAGCGATTTCTGTCGAGGAGGGATTTCCTGCTGCAGTGGTACTCGGAGAAGGACGAGTAGCGGGTCGAGTTGTTTCAAGACGCGGCCCACTTTGCTGGGTTAATCGCTTGGCCCCTGACCATTGGCTTAGCGAGTCTGTTGGCCTTGATACGGTGGGGAATCTTTTGAGCCCTGAGGTCGCGGAAATGGCGGAAGAATCTGACTTCGATCTTTTTACTCGCGGAGGCGGTGTAACTCCAAGGGGGCTTCACCTCGGGCGGAAAGGGCAGGCTCCATCACCTCTTGGAGGAACTCTTTCTGCCGTAGCGCGTTTGTTACCGGAGGAACGGGATTTATGAAATCTGCGCGCTGGCCAGTTTTGCTCCCGGTAGCTTTAATAATTACTTTGGTCGCTCCTGTTTTGAGGGGTTTCAATTTTGGTCTTTTCCTTCCTGATTTTTGGCTTCTCCTCTTGCTCGTTGCTGTCCCATATCGTGCGCAAGGTATTAAAGGAGCTTTCTGGTGGGTTTTTCTTCTTGGCTTGCTGAGAGCTTCAGTTAGCGCAGTTTCGCCTTTTTCTTCGTGGGCAGGATTAGGCTTTGGCCTCGTTGTCCGGGGCTTTGTCCAGTCGCAGCTCAGCTCTCTGAGTCCTTTGGTTCGTTTATTGGTGGGTTCTGTTGCTGCTGCTCCTTTAACGGTTTTGGATTCTGCCGTTTTAGCCGGATTAACAGGGTTTCCTCTTAGTCCTTCGGTGATGCTCTGGCGCATTTTTCTTGCGGGTTGTGTTTGGGCCTTTTTGGGGCGGACGACTCCTCGACTGACTTGGAGCAAGGCATGACGGAAAATCGCCTTGGTCACCTTGGTTGGGTGTTGGCATTTATGCTTTTTCTCTTGTTCGGGAGGCTTGCACAGCTTCAAATTGTCGAACATGAACAGTGGAGCGAAGAGGCTCGGCGTTCGCGTCTGCAAAAGCGAACTCTTCCCTTCCACAGAGG
>DNPI01000060.1:0-1314 GCA_003501525.1 Planctomycetota bacterium | reverse complement strand
ATGTTTGAATATAGAGCCTTTAGGCGTAGCCATCCTGCCGGACAAATATTGGAAGCTTGGGCTTTACTCGGTGAAGACAGGGGAGGGCTCCATGAGGTGATGAGGCAGGCCGAGAATCTTGGTGAAGAGCTGTTTTCCCTTAATCCCATTTCTTTTAAGGATTTAGGGTGGGCGGCTCGTGAAGACCTTGCTTTCTATCTCCGGAGACTTGGTGGTTTGGATGAAAATGATTCATGGCGAGCTTGGCGGGAGACGGGTGTGCTTTCGCTGGCAGAGGCTTTCCCTGATGCGGTTGGGAGGATGCGTAATTCAGTGGTTAAGGCGCGTGAAACTATTGTTGGGTTAGAAGCTTCTCTAGGTTTGCAATGGAAGGGTTCTCTCCTCTCTAGGCTGGAGAGTGAGCGAATTCGCTTGGAGCTTCAGATTCGCCAAGGAGCTATTCGTGAAGCGGCGGCTAGGGCAACCGGGCGCACAGCTTTTGCTATTCGTGATGCTGTTGTCTGGAATGCAAGGCAGGATCCGGAGCCCGAGTGGAGACAGGAAAGAGCTGCGCTTCTCGTTGCCATATCCGGGGCTTGGGAGTTGCCGAGTACCCCTGTTGATTTAGAGCAGCTGGCGAAAATTATTGGAGAGCGGAGTGGGAAACCGGCTGTCGAAAGTTTGGTCGAAATGGGCGCTTTCCTGAGACGTTTGGAGTCCGTTGAACCTAGTCATCTTGCGGGTGTCCGCCGCCAATTGGTTCGCAAGGTTCATCGAAATCGGACATTGCGTTTGGCTCAAAATCTTTCCTATGAGGCGGTGGATCGCTTAGCTCGCTCTCCTCAAAACCATCCGGGCCTTTATGTGATGGAGAATCCTCGTCGGACTTACCCGGCTGGAGTTGCTCCACATATAGTTGGGCTCGTCCGCTCGGCTAATGAGGAGGACCTTTCTGAATGGCTTGACTTGAGAGAGGAGTTTTCTGGTCTCGCTCGCTTGTTGCGCCGTACTCCTGAGCAAGAATCTCGTTGGTTGGATTTGCGGAGCCGGTTGTGGCGTGAGGTGTTGCGTCCTGGTGAAACTAGAGGAAGAAGTGGTGTAGAACGTGCTTGGGAACCTCTGCTTCGTGGGCAACGCGGCTTTTTGCAAGTCCTTGACGGCGAGCAGAAAGAAGGAGATTTACTCGAGCTTGATCTCGCACCGCCTCGTCATGGTCAGGATGTTGCGTTATCACTAGATGCGGAACTCCAAAAAGCTGCTCAGGTGGCTGTTGTAAAGGCCTATGGGATTGCGGAGCGACGATTAGAGGAAGGAGGCGTTTCGGTGGGGGGGCTA
>DNPI01000148.1 GCA_003501525.1 Planctomycetota bacterium | reverse complement strand
GAACGCTTGGGCAAAGGTTCTCTTTGTGGTCGGAATGGTTTTCTTGGTTGGCTATAGCGCGATTGGGAGCTTACACGCTTGGGGTGAAGGTCAGGATTTGACAGCAACACTTGCTTGGTGCGTCTTTGGCGTTGTTTGCTTGAGCCTTGGGATTGCTCGTATGCGGCGCCCATAAAAGTTTCGCTTCGTTCTGAGCTACAATTAGTGTATGAACAGCTTGCGCTGCGCCTTATTTCTATTTTCCCTTGCTACTCCGGCATTGGCCCAAACGACGCATATAGTTGATGTTGGGGTGCCGAACAACCGCTTTACTCCCGAGTTTCTAGAAATACAGGTTGGTGACACCGTACGTTGGGTTTGGCTTCAAGGTCGGCACAACGTGGTTTCAGATCACGGCGCTTTTGATTCTGGAGCTTCTGTGCGCCCCCCGTTTGATTTTTCTGTGCTTTTCGATGAGTCGCTGGTGGCGAGCTTTCCTGTGCCGGGTGGCCAGTACACGTACTACTGCTGGCCCCATCTGACGCAAGGAATGGTGGGAACAGTTTCTGTGCTTCCAACCTTGTCCGTAAGTAACCTTGTCGCTGGCTCAACGGCAACGCTGGAGGTGCGCGGTTGTGGGACTGCATCGCCACATGGCGAGCCTGCCAAGGTTTTTTTCGCGTGGTCTGCTACGGGGCCTGGTCCGACCCAAACCCCCTATGGAGATGTCAGTCTGAGCCCGCCAATCAATACATTGCCGCTTGTTTTCGCTAGCTATGCGGAGGGAGTAGCGAGTCGACAGGTGCAGATTCCGCTCTCAGCTGCTGGGATGGCTGTTTGGATTCAGGCGCTGGTCCTGACTCCCCCATTGGCACGTTTAACGCAGCCAGAAGCACTGGTTGTCGGGTGAAAAACCCGAAGAAAAGTAGCTAGTCTTTTCCTCCGCCTATTCTTGCAGAATAGGTTTCTAGTTGTTGTGGAGTGAAAAACACTGCTACTTCATCGATGTGCATACGTGTATTTTCCCTTTTAGCCTCTCCCAGTTCCGAATCAGGAACGCCGGACTCCCACATTTCAATTAGCTCTTCGCTCCAGCGATCTCGCCTTTCTAACGCTGTTCGGTATTGCTCCATTTGATAGCTATCGAGCTCGAGCCAATCGCTCACTCTCTCAATCCTCTCTTCGCGTTGCGCACTCCACTTTTCCTGACCTTCGCGAGCCTTGTCGATCCGCTCGTTTTTTCGGATTGAAGAGAGAGCGGAGGCTACTTGTTCCTCAAATTCAGGTGAGGCGGGAGACGATGCCTTGTTCGTGCGCACTTCCTGCTCTAGCGATTCAAACTCAGCCTTTGAAACGCCGCCACCAAGAGGTTTTCGCGAAGGGCCGAGGCTCTTGCTCTCGAGAGCCATTAGGCGTCCTCGGAATTCTTGATTTTCTTCTCGCAGAGCGTCAAGCGCCTCCAGAGTCGCAGTATCCACTCTTGCCTCAGCATCACTGGGAAGACTCTCGTCCGCAATCTTCATTTCGTAACCTGAGGTAAAAAGTGTGACGAGAACTGCCCCCATTAGGCCAGCAAAGAGGACTGGAAGGAGTGAGCCTGATTTTTCCATGACCTAGTCTAATCTGATTGTGGGCAAAATGAATCGAAGACCAAGGAAACCAAAGTGTCCAACCAATTTCGCGTGGGGCTTCTAGAATGCTGCGCTATGAAAACCGCCTTCTCCTTATTTTTAATGGCCATTTTGGCTTCCCCACTTGCTGCGCAAGAAGCCGCGAGTGCTCACTGGTACGCTGATTTCGATGAGGCAGCATCTGTTGCTGCAAAGGAGGGGAAAGACCTTTTCGTTGACTTTACTGGGTCTGATTGGTGCGGTTGGTGTATTCGCCTCGATGAAGAAGTCTTCGAGCATGAAGGTTTCTTTTCACCCGTTTCGAAGGATTATGTTCTCGTGAAGCTGGATTATCCACAGGGCGACGAAGCAAAAGCCAAAGTTCCAAACCCAAAGCGCAACGACGAACTCTCTGAAAAGTATTCGATTCAGGGGTTCCCCACGATTCTCTTGATGAACAGTGAAGGGGAAGTTTTTGGGCAAACCGGATATCAGGAAGGAGGCCCTGAGGCATATGTAAGTCATCTAAAAGAAATCGCCGGCGCAGGGCGGGAGAAGCTGGTAGAAGCAAAGACGATTCAGGAAGAATTTAAGTCGAGCGATGACAAGGAGGCAGTGGTTCGCAAGGCAATTTCTCTTCTTGGGAATCCAGGGGACATCGGGAGAACGGTTTTCGCGAGTGTTGTGCGCGAGGGGTTTGTTTTGGATCCCAATAATGAATCTGGGCTGAAGGCGGAATGTTTGAAAAGTCTGCTGGCGGCCGGGCAAGCAGATGTAGTTGAGCGCGCCCTAGCGTTTGAAATGGACCCCAAAAACGAAATGGGGCTCAATGAGCAAGTTGTTTTAGGCCAGTTTCAAACTGTTCGAGACCAGGAAACTGCAACCGCAGCAGTGGACAGTCTTGTTTCCTTGAAAGGCCTTGGGAAAGTCCATGGTGCCGAGGAGGTTCAAGAGGCCGCCCTTATGGCTGCTTACTGGTGCAATGCTGAGCAAATGCTGAATCAGCCGGAAACTGCTAAATCGCTTTTGGCTTGGGCAAAATCCTTAGGGCCAGTTCCGGAGCAGTTTAACGGTCTTGTTGAGGAAATTGAGAAGACTGAGGAAGGCCAAGAGAAGGATTTAGGCTGAACAAAGTCGTTTTTGTTTCGTTCGCCTGCTGGGCTTTCGCGGCATGCGGTCAAGCGGGTCCTGAGGTGCGGACTCCGCCAAACATTCTTTTCCTGTACGCAGACGATCATGCAGCGTCGGCTACAGGGGTTTATGGAGCATCTTTTGGGGTTACGCCTAATATCGACCGCATTGCCTCTGAGGGGGTGACTTTTGATAGAGCTTTTTGTACTAATGCAATCTGCGCCCCTGCGCGAGCTGTGGTCCTCACGGGCAAGCATGGGCACATCAACGGCCTTTCTGACAATGCCGAAGTATTTGATCCGTCTCAGGATGTCTTCCCACGGAGACTTCAAGCTGCAGGGTATGAAACAGCACTTTTCGGTAAGTGGCACCTCAAAAGTGACCCACAGGGGTTTGATGAGTGGGAAGTCTTGCCCGGTCAAGGTGTCTATTACTCCCCTGATATGAGAACGGCCAGCGGCACAAAGCGTTATCCCGGTCATGTGACCGAAGTGGTCACAAATCGCGCATTGGACTGGCTTGAACACTCAAGGGATGAAGCAAAGCCGTTTTTGCTTATGCTTCAGTTCAAGGCGCCACATCGGCCGTGGAGGCCAAGTCTCGATGAGATTTCCCGCTTTGAAGGGGAGGATCTGCCGATACC
>DNPI01000048.1 GCA_003501525.1 Planctomycetota bacterium | reverse complement strand
TTTCTTCGCGCTCACGCAGCCAAGCAACTATTCGGGACGGATGCTCATTAGGCCATTGGTCGTAATCGGCATCATGCAGGAGGCCGGCAATCCCCCAGACCTCAGGGTCGTCCTCCTCCCCGCCATATCGCGAAGCTGCCGCCCGCATAGCGATTTCGACAGAACGCCCGTGCCGTCGAAGAGCCTCCGAAGGAGTCCATTCACAAAGCAAATCCCAAGCAACTTCTCGAGAAAGAGACATCTCCCCTAAATACTACAGGGGGGCATCGACGAGACTCGGCAAGACTTCCATCAAACGCTCATAGTCAGAGAAATCGTTATAGAGCTGGCATGAGACTCTAAGCACCCTGCCTGATTCGCCACCCGGCACGGTGGACACCGGCGAAATATTGGGAGGCCACGACATCACAGGAACTTCGAATCCTGCATCAACCAGTTTCAGGTGCAAATCCTCTGACTTTCCATCAGGCAACCGAAACGAAACCATTGAAGGGAGGAGTAAATCGGACACACCATCCTGCCCACTGAAAGCCGTCGCCAAGAAATCACGAACTTCCCGCGCTAGGGCTCTGTTTCTTTCCATGATTTCGGGCCAACCACCTGCAACCATACTTCCCATAACATCGATGGCCACCTTAATGCACATCCAGGGCGTGGGGTCAGTAGTTCCGCCCCACTCAAACTCCTCCTGGAATCGAGTTCTCCCATCCACCAACGGAGCGTTTCTCCCGTGAGAAACAACAGCTGGCTTCAGCCAATCCTGGTGTTCAGGACGCACAAAAAGAAAAGCGCACCCTCTCGGCGTCCCCATCCATTTATGACAATTTCCTGTGTAAAAATCGGCACCAAGCGCTTCCATGTTGAGCGGCACATGGCCAGGGCCATGCGCTCCATCGATTAAAACATGGACACCCTTGCCATGTAGGCCTTCAATTATTTCCTTTGCAGGCAACAACAGCGCAGAGCCGGAAGTTATGTGGTCCACAAGCGCAAGTTTCGTTTCAGCCCGAACCGCATCCAAGACAAGGTCCACCACCTCCTCCGCAGATGACGGAGCAAGCGGCAACTCCACTACATCAACTGCAGCGCCTTTGTCCTGTGCCACCGCATCAAGGGCATTGCGGCATGCGTTGTATTCGTGATCCGTAACGAGCAAGCGATCTCCAGGGCTCAGGGGATAAGAACCAAGGACTGAGTTAATGCCATAAGTCGCATTGGGCACTAAGGCTAAATCACTTTGAGCACAACCAACAAAAGCAGCCAAAGCCGCCCTATTTTCATCCAGAACCGCGGGCAACTCTCGCGCGAGGAAGCGCACTGGCTGGGCTTCCATCTCCTTACAGAGACTAGACCGATAAGCCTGCACTTCTGAGGGGACCGCTCCAAAAGACCCGTGATTTAAGAAAATAAAATCCGAATCTAAAGTCCAATGTTCTCGCAATTTAGGATTCACGCCGGCATCTTACCGCTGGTAACTAAAATCAGTGCCGGCCAGACCGGCAAAAAAATGATTCCACGAACTCTTCTCTGCTCAGGTCTTTTCCTTTCGGCAGCTCACTTCATTGTGTTGATGACTGCTATTCTCGCATCCTTGACCGCACTATCCGGATTCGACAATCCGTCCGGAGAAACGCCTTGGTTTGAAGCCGCAGGGACGACATTGGTCAACATCCTCGGATTCCCAGCGCTCTACATTTGGGAACAATTCCAACTAGGAAGTCGACTTCCCGATATTGTCGAATGGCTCACCGTAGCTGCGAATAGTCTCCTCTGGGGATTTACCCTCGCCTTCTTCTTCGTTACCAAAAATATTTCTGGTAAATCGGGCTAACGAGATTCTTGTGCGGTGATGTTGCCTGGAAATATACGGTTTTCCCCTGCGCCCCCGGAGGGACCCATCGCTGTAAAACCGCTTTCCCCCCGCTATCCACAGCGGAACCAACTAACTGCGGCTGATTAAGGCCTAGATTCAAGTTCGGGAAACCCGGCACCGGCCAAGACCCCTCTGACAAGGACCAAGCAAACCAAACCTTTTCGCCTGGATTGGTATGGAGTGCTGTAAACGTATTGACATGCGAAGCCGATCCAATCGCAGACATCTTGAAAGGCCGGAGGAGGAAAGCTCGCGTCTGACCGTTGTAAAGCCCCGTACCAGCAATAAAACCCAAATCAGTAATGTGGTTAGCTTCCTGGAGCTCCCATCCCAACGACGGATTAATCCAATCATTCAGGTCGTACATGGTCGAAGAAGTTGAATCCCAGAGAAACGCATGGAGATTTCCAGCAGCGGTTTCCGAGGCTCCGACGACCTGTCGAGAATTATTCACGCTCATCGCAAGCCCCCAGCTCCCGCCCAAACTTCCGCAATCAGTCATCCCTGACACTGCACCCCAAGTAAAGGGCCTTATTTGGCCCGCTGAGTTCTGAGACCAGCCACAAACGAAACCGTTGATTGAAATCCCTGTAGCAGCACTCATCGATCCACCCAGAGTTCCCAAATCCGACATGCCCGTTGTCGGATTCCATTGAAAAGCCCTCGTCCCTATTCCGGAAGATGACGAGCCAACTACCACAGAACCATTCACCGCATTAGCCCGACTAGAGTTTCCGCCAGGAAGAGTTCCGCAATCAATCAGAGCCCCTGAAGTCGGATTACGCCAAAAAGCATGCAATTCGCCGGCAGCCGTGTAGCTCATGCCGCAAACAGATTCTCCATAGACATCTATTCCAGTTGCCCAGCTCCTGCCCCCACCTAGATGCCCCAAATCGATCATGCCAAATCCGGATTCCCAGAGAAACGCACGAGGTTCAATGGAACCATTAGCTGACACGAAATCGGCAAAGCCAACAACTTGGCCAAACACATTAATACTCTCGGCTCCACTAGAAGGTCCGCCAAGTGTCCCCAGGTCTATCATCGAGGAGCCATCGTGAAGAAAAGCGTGGAAATCCCCATTCACCAGCATCGCATCGCCCACGACCGCCCGGGTGGGGAAACTGCTACTAGAAATAAGCTCACAGGCTGTAGCGCGGCTAATGCTTCCACCAAACGGTTCATAAGCAATTGGATCCCAGCGATAACTTGGGTCCTGGCCAGCAAAAACTGGCCCCGATACTGTCAGAAAGAGAATATTCCGACTAAAAACGGCAAAAAATCGAGCCATAAGTCTTCTCTATTATGGCCCCAACAGAACTTTCAGGGGAAATTTTAAAAACCTTGTCTATCCCACTTCATAGAAAGAACATAAGAAGAAAGGGCTCTGAACTTTTGAGTTGGTACAATCAAAACGCGTTTCACGCTTATTTTGCTCCAGGGGAACAAAAATATGAATAAAACACTGCTTTCCTTCTCGATTCTTGCAACCTTGTTGCTTTCATCGCCTCTTTCCGCCCACGGCGGAACTTATCGAGGCCCAGGAGACACCGTACCTCCCGCAGGTGGTGGAGCAGCGACCCCAGCAACCCCGGCAACCCCCTCCACTCCGTCGACTCCTTCTACACCTGGGACACCAACCCCAGCAACTCCGTCGACTCCCAATACTCCCAACACTCCCACCCCAGCAGCACAGCCGAAAACACAAACGACCCCTACCACTGCAGGAGCACAAGTCGGCCCCGACCTAACCACATGGGAATTCTGGTGGGAATTCAACAAAGAACCTTATCTCAATCTAAAAGCTAAGGTGCACAGCGGTGACAGCTCCACTGGCGAAGGCGATATTCTTCTCGGATTGGGCGCAAATGCTCCAAAGAACAACACTTTTGCCCCTACCCCCTCGCAAATTAGAGGTTCCATTCTCCCTGCCCTGACAGATGCCCTCGCAAAAGAGGATCAGCGCGATATTGCAACTGCATGCATGGTCGCTCTCGCCAAAGTTGGGATGGACCCTGCACAAGTAGCCAGCGCCTTCCAAAAACGCCATTCCACTGGCGACCAAGAGGTCTCCGAAACTGCCGCGGTTTCACTCGGCATTCTCCAGCAGGCCGAAGCCCTTGACGATTTAATGAACCTACTCGCCGACAACGAAGCCGGCCGAAAATTGGTTGGAAAGCCCGGCGGCGTTCCCCTCAGGAACCGCGCATTCGCTGCTTTCGGCATGGGCCTCGTCGCTAACGCTACAGAAGACGCTGAAGTAAAACAGAAGATCGGGAATCGACTCTGGGAAACGCTGTCGACTGACACCTCAGCCCTAAAAGATGTCCGGGTGGCTTGCGCCGTCTCCTTGGGGCTAATGGAACCAGCAGACCCCACAGCGTTAGCCACAAACCTTCTGGAATTTCTCCAGGACGACGAAAAGGACCCGCTCGTCAGAGCACATTGCCCGACAGCAATCGCCAAGCTACTAAAAAACGCGGAGCCAACCTTCCCGCTTAGAGAAAAAGCCATCAGTGACTTCCTCGCGCTATTGAGCACGAAAAAGACAAAGAACGAAGTTCGGCAATCCTGCGTCCAGGCACTTGGCGTAATCACCCATGGCTCAGAATCTCCTTCGGCAAAGAAGGTCTTTGACACTCTGACCAAGCTGGGTGATAAAGCACGTAATAAGCAAGAGCAAAACTTCACTGCTATCTCCCTAGCCTACTTGGGTGCCTCAGTGGATGACTCCGACCCCATGCGACAGGATGTCACTCGCTACCTTGTCGAGAACGTTCGCAAAGCCGGCACTGGCTATCGCCCGTGGTGCGGCATGGCTCTCGGTGTAATGTCGTTCCTCGTGCAAGAACGCGGAGGTCAGGTAAACCCTGTTGCCTTCCGCGCAGTTGAAGAAAGTTTCAACAAGGAAAAATCTCCCTCCCCTAAAGCATGCTATGCCGTTTCTCTTGGCCTCATGAAAAATGAAGCTGCGAAGGAAGGTATCAGGGCATCCTTAGACAAAGTCCGGGACGATGGATACAGAGGATATGCCTGCGTGGCGCTTGGTCTTATGGGCGCACGCGAACACAAGGATTACGTCACAAAAATCGTAAAAGAAAGTACTCGCCGACCCGATCTACTGCGCCAAGCTTCCATCGCCCTAGGCTTAATGAAAGACAGAAGCGTGGTCAACACTCTCTTGGAAATTATGGTTCCTCCAGACGGAGGCAAGCCTCGCCTCGCGGTTCTCTCTGCCACAGCCACCGCGCTCGGATTCATCGGAGACACACGTTCGGTTAACCCTCTAATTGCCACTCTTCAAAACGATAAGCTAACTGACCTAGGACGCGCTTTTGCTGCAGTTGCCCTTGGAATGGTCGCGGACAAGGAAAGTCTTCCGTGGAACTCCAAAATTGGGCAAGACCTAAATTACCGAGCTGCAGTGGACACCTTAGTCGATCAAGCCGGTGGCTCCGGCATCATGGACATCCTCTAAGGGAAACCAGCGAAAAAACAAATAGACTGCAACTTTTCCGAGGCTCGCCAAAAGAAAGAGCGCGGCCCAAAATGAAGCCCTGGACTTCAGGGACGAGTCTAAAACTTTTTTGCGGCGGTCCTGTTCCCTTTCCAAGAAGGCCAGATTGCTTTTCACCGAGTCTCGCACTGAATCAGGTTCGCTTGAGTGCGCGGCAAGCCACTGACGAGCGGCCACTGTCGCGCCCTCGCGTAAAGAGGCATTCCAACTATCCAAGCGTATCTTGAAACGCTGAGCATCAGCATTTCCCGGCCTCAGCGCCTCCATTCCTTCTATGGCA
>DNPI01000211.1 GCA_003501525.1 Planctomycetota bacterium | reverse complement strand
GGTGCCGGAAACCTCTTCTTCACAATGTGCGTTCCCCCACGCGGAAATTGTGGGATGAAGATCGAGCAGACTTACAGGATGTGGGGCACGAGAGTCTGGTGGAACGCCTGGCCCGAGAACAATTAAAGGAACGTGGAGTTGCTCCTCGAATAAGGAATGGCCATGTCCCCACTGGCGATGGTCGAAAAATTCTTCTCCGTGATCTGATGTAATTACGAGCCAATCTGTTGCGTCAAGTTTTCCGATGCCTTTGAGGAATTCGATTAAGTGTCCAATTTCTCGATCCACATAACGAATTTCTCCGTCATATAGCTCTACAACTTGCGCTCTAATTGAGGGCGTGACATAAGGTCTTTGCCCGAAGGGAAAGGGGTCAGCGTGTTGAAAGTTCTTAGCATTAGCAAGATGGCTACGAATATCAGGCTTATTTGAACTCAATAGCCATTCGGGTGGGTCGTAGGGGCCATGGGGGTCAATGTATTGGATGTAAGTGAAAGTGGGCTGATTTCCTGTGGTACTGACCCATTTTTTAATTTCAGCATTAACGAGTGCTGCGGCATCTCTCCCTGCTTGGGGGTTTCTGCGCAGGATTCGCTTGTTAATTTTTTGAACCACTTCACCCCACATCGAGAATCTCACTAAAGGTTGCTCACTACTGAGCCAGAAGGAGTCAAACCCCTGAGCAAATCCAAAAGTAGGTGAGACTTGAGCGTTGGCCGAAAAAGCTCCTGTACGGTAACCCTGTTGATGAAGCCTTTCTGCGAGTGTTACGGCAGATGCTGGTACTCGGTCTCGGATTCTGTTTACCTGATGGGCAGAGGGATAAAGTCCGGTATGGAGGGAAGCCATCGAGGGGCGAGTCCAAGGAGCTTGAGCGTGCACCACGGGAAAGAGCATGCCTTCTTGTGCCAAACTATCGATAATTGGCGATGTTTTTTCTCCCGAGGGAGTTGCATACCCATAGCAGGAGAGGTGGTCGGCCCTGAGAGTATCAATGACAATCAGGGTTATGTCAGGGAGATTGCCCTTGCCCTTGAATGCAATCGCGGCTTTTGATTCAGTACGAAAAACAAGCGCAGAAAAAACAAGCGCAGAAACAATCAGACTCAGTGAAACGTTTCTGAGCAGTTTTCCGGTAATCCTTTTGGTGAGCCAAAAAATCGCGCATACTCCGATAAGAATTCCGGCGGACCATAAGAGGGAGACGATCTGGAATAGGCCAATGTTTTGGAGAAGGGCGGAGTGAACCCACCAGCCGGCCATCAGGAACAAGCCAAAAGCGAAAGCAAGTCGTCCCATCTGCGCTGGTGGGGTTGTTTGTGTTGCGCGAGTGAGGATGCTTCCACAAATCGCGCCAAGGATTCCGTATCTTGCAATTTGCGCAATAGTCTCGATGCCCGGACTTTCGTATCGAAGCTCTGAGGAAACTAGCAGGACGATGGCCTCTCCGGCGCCGAGGAGTCCAAAAGCAAGTGCTCCGGCGCCAATACGGAATAATCGTTCTCTCATGCTTTAGGCTGTTCCCCAGCGAATAAATTTTCCATCAAGGATTCATGGGCACGGACCATCTTTTCAACCGAAAACAAATCTAATGCTCTCTTTCTAGACGCTTCGCTTAGGCGGCTTTTGAGTTCTGAATTCGTAAAAATGCTCAAGAGATGATTTGCAATATCTTCCACGCGTCCAGCTTGGACAAGGAATCCAGTTTCTTTGTCGGCGACGATTTGTGGGATACCCCCAATCCGGGATGCCACCTGAGGTACTCCTGCGGCTAGAGCTTCTAAAAGGCAGATTGGCGCACTTTCGACATCAGTAGAGGGCAATACGATGGTGTCGACAATACTTAGTAGCTCAGGAATATCATGGCGCGCACCTAAAAAAATGACTTCTTGAGCCACGCCATGTGCTTGGGCGAGTTCTTCGAAGTGTTGCCTTGCAGGGCCATCTCCTATAACTAAAAATCGGGCAGAGGGGATTTTTTTTGTGACCCGGGCCGCAGCCTCAATGTAAATATCATGTCTCTTTTCAGGTCGGACGGCAGCAATGATGGCAGCAACCGGTCCTTTTTCTGGCAAATCTAGTTCTTTCTTAATCTCCGGGTTGTACGTGCGAGGGCGGTAGTCTTGGCAATTTACACCATTGGGAATCACATGTGCTAAGTCGGCAGCGAATCCTTCATTCTCTACCAAGTAGTCACGCAAATCACCTGTAACAGTTACGACGGCGTTGTTTAGCGGCATCAGGCGTTTATTCCAAAATCCTAGGATGCTTCTTCCTCGATGTGTTGGCCCCGGCGTGGAATGAAGGCCGGAAATGATGACGGGCACTTTTGCAAAAGCAGCAGCAAGGCGTCCGTAAAAGAGTTTGTCACCTGCTCCAAAGGTGAAAACAATTTGGGGCCGATGTTTGCGCATCCAGCGCCACATCCGCCAAAGTGTGCATGGGTCTCCTTTGAACTTCCGTAGCCCGTGTTGAATTGGCACATCTTTTTTAAAACGGCTGGCGAGAGGCCCAGGCGATTTTGTAAGCAAGACGTATGGTTTAAAACGTTTCCGATTTAAGCCGTTGACTACATCTAGCAGCACACGCTCTTGCCCACCGACCACCATTGAGGTGTTTAGGAAAGCTACCCGTAATTGATTAGGTTCGTTCATGGCGAATGCCCTGTGCAAGTTTTAAGCAGCGCCATCTCTCTATCCAGAAAAGTTTCTTGATTGTATTTGGAGTGAACGAGTTCACAGCCAATCTGCCCGAGTCTCTTGGCGGTGTCCGGCTGCTCTAGCAGTTCAGTTAAGGCCAGAGATAGGGCTTCGTGGCCTCCTCCAGTGGGAACGAGTTTTCCGGTTTTTCCCTCTTGAATGATTTCAGCCGTTCCTCCCGCATCAGTGGCGACAACAGGTATCCCACAGGCCATGGCTTCAAGTACAGCAACGGGTAACCCTTCCCAGTCAGAGCTTTGGACAAAAATGTCTGCCGCTGGAAGTATCTCTGGGACATTGGCCCTAGCTCCAAGTAGCATCCAAGAGTCGCCGACTTCGCAGTGAGCGATTTCTTTTTTTACCGCCGACATTTGGTTGCCGTCACCGATGAGAAGGAAGAGTGCGTCGGGGAATTTTTGGAGAACCTTGCGACTAGCACGGACGAGGCGTGGATAGTTTTTTGCCCGTACGACTCTCCCAAGAGCGAGGATTACTTTTTTGTCCTGACCGATTGCAAGGGCTTTGCGGGCTTCTGTTGACGAAGGCCTATTTTGAAATCTCGTGAGGTTCACCCCTGTGGGGAGTACTTCTATTCGATTTTGAGGGATTCCGACTTGCTCGGAAAAACGTTCTGCGACCGGCTTGCTGACAGTGCATACTTTTGCTGCCCGAGATGCCATCCATTTGTATGCTTTTGTTCGCAAAAAATTTCGCAATCCGCGTCCCTCTCGGTCGGGGTAAAAGTGCATCGAGTGGACTAGGGGGATGTGTTGGCCGATACCGGTTAGAGCAATCGCCAAGCCGAAGACCAAGTCGTCTTCGGGGATATGAGTTTGTATCGCATCGGGTCGGTAGCGCTTCAGAGCCCGAGTGGCTAGGTAAAGGAGCCGGGCGGCATCCCAGATAAACAGTGGCAATAACCACATTGGCCGTCGCTTGACTCCGAGGATTTCAATCTGGAAGTTTTTTCCAGATGGCAAATCTTTTTCCTGTGGCCCGGTCTCTTTAATTGCCAAAAGTGTGACTTGTGCTCCTCGTGCGGTTAGGCCTTGGCAAAGCGTTACCGCTATGCGCTCAGCCCCTCCGAGTCGGAGGTCGTGGACTACTTGGAGGACCTTCATTTTCGTTCCATTGGCCGCTGTAATTGATATTCCTCCGGCACTGGCAGCCTTCGGCTGAATCGGAATGGGCCGATTTTGTACCAATCCAAAACGAACTTGGGTACGAACCAGTAACGATCGTGTAGTCGTTTGCTGACTCGATTGCCCATCCTGTAATAGACCATGACTTGATCGCAGTTGAATTCTTCTTCAAGCCGCTCAAAGAGCCAATTCATCCCAATCAAAGCAATGCCTTTCCCTTGGGCGGTTGGGCTGGTCTCTCCTCCAAAGGAATAAAGTGTGGTGGGGCCGTTGTCGAATTTTTCTTTTAGCCACGGGTCCTTAAAAGGACCGCGATACCAAAATCCTTGTGAGACCATTTTCCCGTCTGTAATTCCAATAAGGGATGCGAAATTTGGATCCTTGATTAGAGTGTTGAAACGCTTCTGCAGGTGGCGCCATTCTCGAGAGGCGTAATATTCAGCGTCTTCGGGAGTTGCTAGGCGGACG
>DNPI01000040.1:4348-10797 GCA_003501525.1 Planctomycetota bacterium | reverse complement strand
GACTGAATAACCGCAAGACGTCCCTGAGCAGACAACTCTTCGAGACGTTCATTCAAGAGCACGGGATCAGGTTGCTCCGAGAATGCGACTCGTGCGCGATATTCTTTCGGGCATTGCCTTTCTTTGATTTCAGGGACCCGCTTTCGGCCACAGTATTGAAGGTCGAGAATCTCCATCCTCCCCTCGGCTCTGCGATTAATCTCACTCGCAAGATCTTCAAGGACAACATTGGGCCGCTTCACCTTCAACATCTCAAAAACAAAAGGGCGACCTGTCCCGAGCATGCGAACATCAATATCTTCACGACCAGCACCATGAAACTTATTTCGACGTGCTTTAAACCAAGGCATAGCAACTCGAGCAATAAGCTCCTGCACAGAATCCTTGGTAAGTTTGCCGTAACCTTCACAGCGCTCGCAACCTCTACCCTTGCACTCCGGACAATAGAAAATCGTTTGCGGGAGATTCCGAACCAGCTTTCGATAGCGGCCCTCAAAGAGGACACGCACCAAAGCTTGAGGAGGAACCGAGGGATCGTCTACACGGTCGTTCATCTCTCTACCAGGAGCAGTTAGGATTAGGCTATGTGGCCTGAAATATTCAGGTTCGAGATTTTAAATTTCGAAATCCCGCTAAGAAGCTTCGGCTTGTTAGTAGCATTCGGCTTTCTTGCTGGATTTCATTTATTTACGAAGCTTAGCCCTAAGTACCTATCCGAAGCTGATTGCAACCCGCAAAAATTATCGGACGTAGGATGGTGGGTGCTCATTGGAGTAATCGTAGGAGGCCGACTAGGTTTCGTCGTAGTCAACGCGGAATGGTTTGCAAGTCGCCCACTAGAAATATTCAAAATATGGGAAGGCGGCCTTGTAATGTACGGTGGCTTCATATTAGCGGCCTTTTTCGGAGTCAAAAAGGCGAAGCATTTAGGAATGAACTCCTGGCGGGTTGCTGATGTCGGCCTGACCGCTGGCTTCCTCGGACAGGCCATAGGACGGGTGGGATGCCTTTGCGTAGGGGATGACTTTGGGGCTCCAACGGACATTCCATGGGCCATTACTTTTCCAGACCCTCTTCCGCAGGGCTCTGCTTTCCCTGCCACCCTTGCGGGAGTACCTGTTCACCCAACCCAAATCTACATGAGCCTAAAAGCTCTGAGCCTATGCCTCCTCGGGCTTTGGCTGCTCCCTCGCAAGCGCTTCCACGGTCAAGTTTTTCTAATCCTGATCGCAGGTTATGCCGCACTGCGTTATGTCGTGGAGATGTTTCGCTACGATTCGGTAGCCCGCGGTGGCATCTTCAAACCCGGCAAAGGGCCACAAGATGTCGTGAATTCACTCGATGCCGAACTGCTTTTGAGTACATCCCAAATAGTGGGAATTGCCACATTTCTTATTGCCACACTCATCTACATACACCTTGCCAGAAGTCCTGCACACCGTATTACCTAGTTCTCTCTCATGGTCTTTCTTGCTGGAGTAGATGAAGCAGGTTACGGCCCTTTTGTTGGGCCTTTAGCTGTGGGATGGAGCGTTTTCCGAGTACCTCATCAAAAAATTGATTTATGGGAGGCTTTAAAAGTTCCCGTAGCAAAGAAAGCTCTTCGAAAGGATGCGAGATTAAGGGTGGACGATTCCAAAAAAGTCCATTCCGGGCCACTCGGGCGCAAACGCCTCGAGCGAACAGTCGCAGCCTTTCGGCGAGTAATGGAACCTAGCCAAGAGTGTCTCGAAAGCTGGGTTTCATCACCACCTGCCCTGAAAGCTCACTTTCGTAACCGAGCCCCTTGGCTCACAAACATGACAGTCCCGCTCTGCCCACTCGCCGACCGAGGGCGCGCCCGCTTGGACGCCACAGCCTTGGACCGCCATCTCGCAAAAAGCGGCTGTAGCCTGACTGGCTTTGGGGCCCGAGCTGTTCCTGCTGCCGAGCTGAACAACTTGCTTCAAACAACCGATAGCAAAGGAGAAGCGCTTTGGAAGGTCACTGTGCAGGTGCTGCGACACATGCTCAAAAAAACAGGGGATGCCCCGCTTCGAATAGAGCTCGATCGCCATGGTGGCCGACGGCGTTACGCCCAAAAGCTGCTAAATGACCTAGGAGCTCAAGCAATTACGGCACATGGAGAATCCTCCGGGGGATCGGCATACACCCTCGAGTTCGAAACCCGCGACGTTGAAATCCGCTTCGGCAAGGATGCCGATTCCCACCATTTTCCAACCGCATTAGCCTCTCTCGCAGCTAAACAAACACGAGAGCGCATGATGGACCTTCTGAACGAATGGTTCAGCGGCCGAATTCCAGGCTTGAGGCCAACAAAAGGCTACGCCATTGACGGCCGAAGATGGTTAACAGACACCCAAGATATTTGGGATGCCCTTGGAGTTGACGCGGCGGCCGTTAAACGGAACCGCTAAGAAGAAGCGACGTCACCTGAGTCCTCTTCTTGGCCTTTAACTGATTCGTGCGATGAAAAGAAAACAAAAAATGGGTTCGTCGGATCAATCTCCTCCTGGCCCTTCTCTTTTCTCTGTGAATCGCGCTGAACATCGCCATGACCGGCCCTCGGCCTTCTGCGATTACGCATACGCCCAGAATGTTTCTCCCGACGCCTCTTGCCCTTTGGTGGGCGAGGCTTATCCACCGCGCTCGCCGATTTCATCGTAAGGCGAAGTTTCTGAGTCTCGATATCAACATCCAATACCCGAGCTACAACCTCTTGCCCTATCTTGAGAACAGATTTGAGGTCGTCTACAAATTCATCCGCAATCTGACTGATGTGAATCAATCCTTCACGGCGAGCTCCTACATCGACAAAAGCTCCATAATCCGTAATTGCGGTCACTTTGCCTCGCAATGAAACACCAACTTCCAGACCCTCAAGCCGCAAAGAGGAGGTCCCCCTACCTGCAGACCATCCACCTATACGACGCCTCCGCTTAGATACCCCCCGTCGAATAACAGAGATGACTTTATGGGACCAACCGCGATCGCGAATCACCTTTTCCCAAGCAAGATCTCCGACTTTAGCTGGGCTAGCCAAAATAGCCCGCCAATCCATTCCGGAATCCTCCAGCGCTTCTCGCAGCGGAGCATAATAAACAGGGTGAAGAGGCCTCGCGTCCAGAGGCTCATCGCCTCCTTGAACCCGCACAAGGGTGCAAGCAGACCGCCAAGCAGGGGGCAACAATCCAATACGATCCTGGAAATCCGCTAGGCTCCTAAAAGGAGCTGTCGAACGCTCTCTCAAAACGGATTCAGGATTAAGGCCCGGGACTAAGGCCAAGCGCCCCCTATCAGCCGTGTTTACATCTACCCCCCTTGACGCCAAAAGAGCGCGAAGAAACGTTATTTCAAATTTCTCAAGACGGCGGATGTTTATTTCTGATCGCTGAGGAATCATGGCACGCAACACATGTGGTGTGTGGAAAGCAGCTCCTCGGGGATTCTGGGCAAAACGCGCAACCATAACGGCATGCCGCTCATTGTGGTGCAGACGGGATTCGGACGGCTTTCGCGCCAACTCCCTGTCCATTGTTCGAATAACTGGGACCGGAACTTGGACCATCCGCATTTGAGGAATTCCTTGGCTCAATGCCTTAACCAGAGGCTTGGTCTTGCGCCGAGTGGTTCCGTCACCTTGAATTGCCAGCATCGTTGGCTGTTCCGTTTTTAAGAACTTTCGGACTCCCTCAACGAGGTTTTCCCCATCCAAACGAACACCGACACTGCGCAAGAATTCGCCTTCACCATCTAAGAGGGCTAAAACCATTTCCTTCGCATTAAGGGCATGCATCCCCAACACAAACCCTTGGTGCGAACCTCTATCGACTTGGCGGCCAAGATAAGACCAAGCCGACTGCAAAACGATGTTCTCAGCCTGCCGCTTAAGGCGCGCGCGCGCCGATTGCACTAAGCGGGGAAGCGACTCCGCTTCAAAAAACTCTACAAAAAGTTTCCAGTAAACCTCTTCTTCCTGCGGCGGCCATCCTTCAACTACATTCACAAACACTTCTTTCAACACTTCTTTTGGAAGCGAAAACCCAACCTTAAGGGCGTGACGCCTTTCTGCCATGCGCACCAACAAATAATCCGAAGGATTAAAAGAACAAAGCAGGCCCGACCCAACCAAACTCTCCACTCTTGCTGTTGAAACCGAACCTTCGGCGACTTCGATTTCCAAAACCGCATCTGACTGGAATCGTCGGCGCAACACTCGGGCCACACTAGGGTTGCAACGCAAACTCGCCTGAAAATCAGTGTGCGGAGATTTCTCAGATATTCCTTCTTCACCCTCAACCGTAACCGCATCCAACGCCAGAGACAGGTCCTCAAGGCCACCTTCATCAACCACACTCTGAACTTCCGCAGAAAGGCCTGAATGACCGGCTTGATTAAGTAATCGAGCTAGATTTACACGACGACGTTCAATGGCTTCCTCAACGACCATATGCTCACACAAAAGGTCCAAACCAAACAGATCAGGAAACAATTCAGCGAATTGAGGATCCCCAAGACTCACCCAACAAGGATCATGCCCGGCGTTCAGCGAGGCGGTTAATAGCCGGTATACCGGCTCCTTAAGACCAAGAGCCTTCGCAATCCGGGCTTCGCCAGAATCGGGCATTCCTTCTGAAGTCTAGCAAGAATTAAGGAAATCGACCTAAAAGCTAAGTGCCTAAGCGCTCCTTAACCAGCTTCTCCTGAACAAGAGAGGGGACAACCTGGTACCCACTTGGCTCCATTGAGAAATTACCTCTACCTTGCGTGAGCCCTCTCAAAGTCCCGGCGTATTTAAACATTTCAGCGATGGGCACTTGTCCGTCAATCTCACGCAAAGGGCCATCCATCGTAATTTCCTTAATCGCAACTCTACGGGTATTGAGGTCACCAATAACATCTCCGATGTACTCCTCTGGAACCTGCACATTCAACCTCATAACGGGCTCGAGCAACTTAAAATTCCCTTCAGAAACCTCTCGGAAAGCTCTTTCCGCTGCAAGCTGAAAAGCTAATTCGCTCGAATCCACTTCATGATGCTTCCCAAAATGGAGCTCGGCCTGGACTCCAACAAAAGGCCAACCGAGCTTGCCGCCAGAATTCATGGATTCAGCAACACCCTTCCGAACAGCTGGAATATAAACATCCGGGACAACCCCCCCTTTGGTCGAATCCACAAACTCGTAAGACTCCTCAGCATCTAACGGCAGCGGAGAAAAACGGATATTCACGACCGCATACTGCCCGGAGCCACCTGACTGCTTGATCTGCTTGCCTTCTATATCTTTCTCCACCGCTAGCGTTTGGCGATAAGCAACTCGGGGAGCACCGACTTGAACATCAATACCGTGATCTCGTTGAATGCGAGTTGTAATGATTTCCAAATGCAGCTCACCCATACCAGAAATAACCTGCTCTTCAGTTTCGGCATCAGTTGCCGCCTTAAAAGAGGGGTCCTCTCGCTGAATTCGCCCCAGAAGGTCAGCAAGTTTGTCGCGATCGCCCAACGAGGCCGGTTCAATCGACATTGAAATAACAGGTTCAGGAAAAGAAATACTCTCCAGAAGAACTGGATTAGCGATGTCGCACACAGTATCGCCAGTAATAGCTTGTTTCAGCCCAACCACTGCACAGATATTCCCGGCACGCACCTCATCAACAGCTTCTCGTTTTTCCGCGTGCATAAACATCAAGCGGCCAACTCTCTCCTTGCGACGGATACGCGGGTTCCACACTTGATCTCCTCTCTGCAAAGTACCGGAATACACACGCAAGAACGTCAAATCCCCATTAGGGTCCGCGATTGTTTTAAAGCAAAGCGCCGACATGGGCTCTGAAGCATCCGCATGGCGCTGTATTTCCGTTGCCTCATCCTTTGGATCAAGCCCCGTAAGAACTTCTTTATCAAGAGGAGAGGGCAAATAGTCAACTACTCCATCGAGTAAAGGATGAACCCCTTTATCCTGCAAAGCAGAGCCACAGAAAACTGGAACCGCATGGCCGAGTAATGTGGCCTCGCGACAGGCTCGCCGGATATCTTCTACACCGATTTCCTCTCCCTCAAGAAAACGGTCAACCAAATCGTCATCAACCTCAACAACGTTTTCGACCAGCTCCATTCTTCGAGTTTCCATCAACTCAACCAACTCTTCGGGAACTGGAATCTCTTCGATTCCAGGACCGTCCCCTTCAGTGAATTTCCAGGCCTTACGTTCCAGAAGATCAACAACGCCTGAAAATTCTTTTTCAGCACCAATCGGTATCTGCATCCGGACAGCATTGCATTGAAGTCGGTGCAGAATCGATTCGTAGGCCTTGTCAAAATCTGCCCCTTGCCGGTCCAGCTTATTAATAAAAGCAATTCGAGGGACTCCATAGCGATCCGCTTGCCTCCAAACTGTTTCGGATTGGGCTTCGACTCCAGCAACACCATCAAAAACTGCTACAGC
>DNPI01000040.1:0-4043 GCA_003501525.1 Planctomycetota bacterium | reverse complement strand
ATCAAAAACTGCTACAGCACCATCCAGCACACGCAACGACCGTTCAACTTCAACAGTAAAATCAACGTGGCCGGGAGTATCAATGAGGTTGATAGTGGCCCCGCGCCATTCACATTGCGTAGCAGCCGAAGTGATAGTGATTCCCCGATTACGTTCATCTTCCAGGTAGTCCATAGTTGCCGCTCCATCGTGGACTTCGCCAATGTTGTACGTTCTTCCTGTTAAGAACAGAACCCGCTCGGTCACAGTGGTCTTACCAGCATCGATATGCGCCATAATTCCGATATTGCGTATATTGACCAACCGCTTCGCCTCTTCCGGCGAAGGTTCGGGCATTACAGTGGAGTTTGGTGTAGATTCAGGCAAAACAAATTTTGTGGCATTCATCGCCAACCGAAAACAAACGGGAAGCCTAAAAAACAGAACTTACATTCCAAGGGTCTTCCCCCACCCAGCGGAACCGGTCATTGTATTAGGCTAAAAGCCCTTCCGCCAGCCCTACCCATGCCTCTCCCTACACTCAATCTTTCCGTCCCAGCCTCTACGAGTAACTTGGGGGTTGGATTTGATGCCTTAGGCGTCGCTCTTGGATTAAAAATGGAGATTTGCTGGACGCCTAGCCCACGAGTATCGGTTCGCCGAAACCGAGCCTTAGCAGAATCAACTCTACCAACAGGAAGAGACCCTGTGGTGAGAGGTATGCGTAGAGCCGCTCGTCTCATCGGGCAGTCGCTCCCAACGGGAAGCTTAGACATTAGTGCCAATTTCCCCCCGGGGCGAGGTCTCGGAGCCAGCGGAGCAGGAATGGTGGCTGGCCTGATTCTCGGAAACCGTTTGCTGAAGGGGAAGATGCCCGCTACCAGCCTCCTTAAAGAAGCAATCGCCCTAGAGGGCCATCCAGAAAATGCGGTTGCCGCCCTACTCGGTGGGGCGCATTGGTCCGTACCTTTAGAAAAAGGCGATTGGAAACATCTGCAAGTCCCTTTACATCGCGACCTGCGATTCCTTTTGGTTATCCCCCCTTATTCATTAGACACCGCGAAATCGAGACGCGCACTCCCCGAAAAAGTCTCCTTTAAGGTAGCTGCACATCAAGCTAGACGTGTGCCGGCCCTCCTAGAAGGGCTCAAGAGCCTCGACGCAAAAACCTTAAAAGAAGGATTAACCGATCAATTACACACTCCAAATCGGCTCCGACTACTCGCTGGGGCTCGACCCATCATGGACACCGCCTCACGAGCTGGAGCACTAGGCGCAACGCTTAGCGGAGCGGGGTCTGCCATACTCGTCCTCGCCCGTACTGGTGGTTTACGTAAACTCGAGCAAGTTCTTAAAAACAAAGTAAGCCGTCTCTGGGGACAAAAAGGGCACGTCCTCCTAACACGACCCCACGCCAAAGGGGCCGCTTTTCTTTAGCCCGACTACCCTTCTTTCTCAATTTTGTCCCATTCAGAAGGAAGAGATGCCAAAAGCGAATCAGTGTTCCGTGCATGGCAAGCGACTTCGGCCGCACTCTGACAAATTTCCAGGTCTAGATCACCAAGGGCAGCATGAACTTCTCTCAAGCCACCCGGTGGCACCGAAAGAGCGCGAACCCCTAGCCCAACGAGAAGCCCAAGAGTCGGCATCTGGACTGCTGCTTCTCCATAAACTGAAATAGGAGTCTGCAACCCATCTGCGACTTGGATAATTTTCCGAACTGCTCGAAGAACGACCGGGTGAGGAGAAGCTAATCGCTTACGCACTGCCTCATAGGGAGATGCGCGATCAGCTGCTAAAAGACTCATCGCCAGCGAATCTACTCCAACAAGCCCGAAATCAACTTCAGAGAAAATTTCTCGAGCCAACAATGCCCCCGCAGGTGTTTCAATGCTGACACCTATGCGAACGGGAGGTGCTCCTTCCCCCTCAAGACGCAGAGATTCCCTTTGAACCTGTATCGCCTCACGGATTCGCTCCAAATCACTGAGATCCTCTATAAAGGGCACAACGAGAGAAAGCGGTTGTTGACCGCAAGCTCTCAGCATTGAACGAATCTGTGTCTCCAACATCTCCGGTCGGGAAAGCAAAAGGCGGACACCACGCAAACCCAGCGCAGGATTCCTTTCCGCATGTGGATAAACCGGCATCAAGTTCGTAGAGGCATCAAGATCTGGCAAGCGGAAAGCGACTTCTTGAGCAGCTTTAAGCACCTGCCCATAGAGAACGGCAAGAGGCTCTTCACGCGGTTCCCCTTGACGCTGAAGAACCGGCAACTCCGTCCTATAAAGTCCAACCTTGGCAATCCCTAAAGCCACAGCTCGCCTAGTCTCACTCGGGCTAGCAACCGCCGCTTGCAAATCGAAAGGTGTCCCGTCGGCAAGCACTGGAGGAGCCATCGCTTCAAAAGCCCCCTCTGGCGTGCGACCCTCTGCCTCACCGACTTCCTCAGCGCTTGGATTCAAAACCACCTCCCCTGTCTCACCATCAACGAGCACCATGTCTCCAGGAGTAAGGCTGTCGTGAACACCTCCGACAGCAATGACAGCAGGGATACCCGCAGCTCGAGTCAAAATTGCGCCATGACCTGCAAGGTTCCCACCTTCCGCCACAATAGCTGCAACACCTTGATCAAGAGCCTCAGTTAAGTCAGAGACAGAAAGCTCCGCAACAACCAATATCGCGCCAGAACGCTCCTCCTTTGGTTGAGGTGTACGAGCTTTATTGCAGTGGCGCAGCATGCGCAACGCCACATCGCGGAGATCTCCCAACTTGGTCCGGAGAGCATTACTTTCCACAACAGCAAAAAGCCGCTCATAAATTCCTAGAGAATCCTTTATTGCGCCCTCTAGGCTCATCCGATGTTCTGAAATCCTTCCGCGAACATCTGCCTCTAATACCGGATCCTCGAGCATCTGTAGATGCGCGTCAAATATTCTTCGCTGCTCTTCAGTGAAATGATCAGCAAGTTCTTCGCGTTGATGAACCAACGAAACGCGGGCTGCGCGAGCCACTGAATCCATGCGCGCCAACTCCTGAGGAACCTCACCCTCCGGGATAGGACGGCTTTCCACGTCCGCAATACCCTCAAGATGAAAGAAAACAGGGCCATAAGCAATACCAGCCCCAGCGCTCCTGCCCTCAAAGGCAGTGCGGCTTTTCTGAGATGCTTCGGTTTCGCTCAAAACGGGAATGTGCTCGCGGGGAAATATGGAGCGCTCAAGGTTACCTCGTCGGAATCACGAGCGAGCAAGTTACAAGCTCAACAACCAATCCGCTTAAGAACTTCTTTCACCAGTAATTCAATACCCCTGTTTACCTCGGCCGGACCCTGCCCAAGGATATAAGCCGGGGTAGATATCAGATTATTGCGATTGTCCACAATGATGTCGCCCACATCGCAAGCCTCCATTTCTGCCCCTGCCATCGCTGCATCAAGAGCTGGTCCTTCATTAGAGGGGCCTAAAGTGAGCCGGGGCTTATGCGCCCCAAGCGCAAGAGCAAGAACTGCAGGAGCAATGCAAATAGCCCCTATGGGTTTGTGGGCAGCATGCATGGATCTGATGAGTCGGGCTAACCCGACATGGACCTCACCTTTAGCTCCCTTCTCAGCAAAATTACAAAGATTCCTTACTACGCCAGAACCACCCGGAATAATCAAAGCGTCAAGATTGCCAGCGTCGCTCTCCTTAAGAGACTGGATTTCTCCGCGGGCAATGCGAGCTGATTCGACCAGCATGTTTCGCTCCTCGCCAGGTACGCCGCCACCTCCAAAATGCTCGCACACTGACCACTGCGGCGAATCTGGGGCAAAACATGAGATTAAAGCTTTTGCTCTGTCTAAATGAAGGAGCGTAAGCGTTGCCTCAGTAATTTCTGACCCATCGAAACGACCGGCGCCACATAAGACAACACCAACTCGAGGCCCCTGCGAAGTGTCTTTTTTATTAGCCAATGTCTTATCAGGTTACGTGCGCCTTCCTTTAACCCCAAGACTCCTTAACAAACTTCACGTCCGCGACCGTATCCTTCTCGCGTTCGGGGCGTGGCGCAGTCTGGTAGCG
>DNPI01000149.1 GCA_003501525.1 Planctomycetota bacterium | reverse complement strand
TCAGGATGAAATTAGAGACGGGAATACAGTGGCTCGCGTATGGAGTGACCCTGCGGTTTCTGCGGGATCTTGGTACTCCCTTTCATTGGATGGTGGTGACACTTTCGGTCGCCCTAAGTTCTCTGAATTTAAAATACGTCTCCGCTACGCTGAATTTGACCCTGCTAGAGGGGATGAACCTTTTGTCCACCCCGTGCTCACGGCGGGAGAGGTGCCGGACCTTTTTATCGTTCAATTCAGGGCGAAGAGCGCAGAGTCTTGGAGAGAGTCGATTGAGTTGATGGGGGGTGTTAATTATCGCTTCCTTGCAGATCATGCGGGGATTTGGGCCCTTGACCCCGAGCTTGTACCGCGAGTGCGCGATTTGCCTTTTGTTCGCTGGGTCGGAGCTTTTCATCCGGCTTACAAGATGGAAGATGCCCTACTTGCGGCATGGGAAACAGATTTACTGCCGTCTCTACAGCGGTATCGCATCATTGTTGGGGAAAGGGGACCACGACAAAAGGCAATCGTGAAATCCCGTCTCGCCGCCATTGGCGCGACAACGGAGTTAAGTATTGATGAGGGTTGGGTCCTCGAAGCTTTTCTGACTCCTGCCCAGCTTCTGCAGGTGGTGCATATGCCAGAGGTTCTTGGCCTTGATCGCTGGGGTGCTCCTGAGGTGGATATGAATAATGCTCGGGCAATGATGGGAGCGAATTATCTCGAAACGATTGAAGGGTTAACGGGGCAAGGTGTTCGAGCCGAAGTTTGTGATGGTGGGTTGGATACGAATCATGCGGATTGGAGTGGCTCAAGGGCACCGACTATCCACGGAAGTAGCGGAAGCTCCACGAGTCATGGAACCTGTACTTTCGGAATTAATTTTGGCGATGGCTCTTCCAATTCGAATGCGCGGGGACTGATGCCCGATGGTGAAGGCGTTTTTGCTTCCTATAATTTCAGTAATCGATACAGCCACACAGCGCAGTGCGTTGATCCTTCCTTGCCGTACCGTGTTGTGTTTCAAACTAATAGTTGGGGCAATAGTCGTACGCGATCTTATAGCTCATATTCCCAGGAGATGGATGACATTATTCGCATTAATGACCTTGTGATACTCCAATCGCAGTCAAATGCTGGGAATCAGGATTCTAGGCCCGAAGCGTGGGCCAAAAACATCCTTTCGGTTGGTGGTATTCGGCACCAGGATGATCAGAATCGGTCGAATGATAGTTGGAACTACGGCGCAAGCATTGGGCCAGCTGCTGATGGGAGGATTAAGCCTGACATGGCATCGTGGTATGACGCGATTTGGTGTTCTGATGCTGATGGAGGTGGATATGTTTCGGGCGATCACTACACCGGATTTGGTGGGACTTCTGGCGCCACTCCCATTGTGGCTGGCCATATGGGATTGTTGCACCAAATGTGGCACGAAGGAATGTTTGGGAATCCGACAGGTGCGGATGTTTTTGAAAGCCGCCCGCACTTCACAACAGCTAAAGCCTTGTTAATCAATTCTGCCGAGCAATGGAGCTTTTCCGGTTCAGGTCATGATTTAACAAGAGTGCATCAAGGTTGGGGTGGTCCTGATATTCAGCGTCTTTATGACTATCGGGATCTCACTTTTTGGGTGGACGAGAGTGTGCCTTTGGCTGACCAGGCTTCGTGGTCGCAGCAGCTTGAAGTTCCAGCAGGGGAACCTGATTTCCGAGCAACGCTTGTGTATGTGGACCCTGCAGGTACTACATCTTCGTCGCAGCATCGCGTTAACGACCTTTCGCTGAGAGTGACCGCTCCGGATGGGACAGTCTATTGGGGAAACAACGGCTTGCTTTCCTCTATGTGGTCAAGTCCTGGAGGCTCTTCAAATACAAAGGACACCGTAGAGCAAGTTTTGCTCCAAAATCCAATGAGTGGAACTTGGACAGTAGATGTTTTTGCCGACGAAGTTAACGCGGATACTCATGAAGAAGATGGTAGTAATCCGGTGAATGCAGATTTTGCTTTGGTGGTGAGCCCTGCGGAAGGCGATGGTGGGGGCGGCACCGTGAATAGCATTCAATTGTCAGGACCAAGCATTGCGTGGTCAGGGTGGATAGCTATTTATGACTGGGTGAATGCTCCGCCGAACACAATTGGGCATCTTGCGTATGCATCGGGATTAGGGGGGGTGACCTTCCAGGGACATTCGTTTGACATCGATCCTCCGATTTCTTGGATTACGGTGCCCACGGGGAGCGGAGGTACTGGTTCGCATTTGGTCAACATTCCCAATAGTGCGCCCCCGGGAATCTACTATGTGGAAATGGCTGTATTCGACACGGGTGCTGGAGTTTGGCGAGATTCCAATCCAGTTACGACCCAGGTTTACTAGGCGCCCTGCTGCCTGCTGACAGAGTCCACGCATTTTGAATCATTAATGCGGATTCGGCGTCGTGGACGAGCAATTCTGCGCGAACGAATGGGAAGAAGTCATTTGTTCCCCAGTAAGCTTCGGAAAGTTCTGCGAAAAACTCCTGCACATTGTTCAGAGCATAAGCAGATTTTTTGCCTCCCATTACATACAAGACATCAGCGTAATTCCCCGATTCTCGTGCTCTTTGGTAAGCAGTTTTAGCCGGGGCGTATTCATATCCAAGGACTTGGTGATGCCATGCATGTGCCAGTTCATGCAGAACCATTGAGGGTTGTTGTCGGGCCCACGAGAGAAAGTTCTTTGCATTGCCGAATTCAATCCCGCCTGCCATTTCTGGTGGTCTTTCGTTTTCCAGGAGCCAAGTTCTCGACGGGTGATAAACCCCACCAGGGGCTGATGGCTCATTTAATCTCATCCACAAATTGACCTTCTTGAGCCGCTGGACAGCTGCACTGGGTAGCCACTCTTCTACCTCCCAAAGTTTTTGATTGAGAAGCCGTAAAACTTCGTCTCTTAGTTTGGGGCTGTCATTGAGAGGTTTGTCAACATGAACTGTCCAGCCACGAATGTCCAACCGGGGGCCAGGTGAAATAAGGTCCCGCTCCTCGCTGGCAGGTGTGAAGAGAATTAGTGCAAAGTAGGAAAGTAATAGGAATGCTGAGCCCGAGTTGCACAAGTGCTTGAGATGCATAATTGTCAGGCCTTGGCCTACAGAGGCGCTGGAGAGCCTTTGATAATCCCGCGGCCTATGGCCTGCGCCTCAGGTGAAGCATCCGCATCTGGTTCGAGGACTAAAGAGTGGGAAGAACGTGCCGGCAATTTGAAGTCAAATGTTTTGTACGAACCGCCTCTTCGAATTCTTATTTGTAGGGTGGCGCCAGCTTGCTCCTCGCGAAGAGCACTTCTGAGGTCGTCGCGGGTTCGGACTTTTATGGTGCCAACCTTCTGAATACGGTCACCTTCTTGAAAGGAACCTTCTTTCACAGAACTTCCGCCTGATATTTCGAGGTCCTCTGTGAGTCGAAGTCCGAGATAGGGGGTTCCTCTTTTCATCCAAACTGCGCGAAGGCCAGCAGCAGGGAGGATTTCCTCGAGAGGCAAATCGACTAAGCCTCGGATATGCCTTTCAAAGAAAGGGCGGCAATCCCACCCTGTTACTGAGCGTATGGCTCGCGAGAGATCGCCGTCTCGATAGCCGGCTTCCGGGTAATTCACCCATCGATGGAGGAAGCGGATTACGTCGTCAAGGCTGCGTTGGTTGTTCGTTGCCCTTCTAATCTCTATGTCCATAAGGAGTCCCAGTGCTTGCCCTTGGTCGTAGTAAGAAATATTTTGGCCTGGACTTGGATCCCAGACTGTCCATGAAGATCGTTCAGGAGAAACTGTGCCGTACCCAGGCGAGTTGAAGACATTCAGGAAATTTCTGGCTTGGGCCTCCCAGAACCACTCTTCATTTCGCAGGCCGGCGCGCAGCAGGAGAATGTCTGTGTAGTAGGAAGTGATGCCTTCCATCCACCACAAGTCTTTTGTGCGCACATCTTGCGAGTAATCGAATGGCCCGAGTGCTTCTGGACGAATTCTTTTTACATTCCAGAGATGAAAGAATTCATGGGAAGTGACGCTTTCTAGACCATCGAGCCTGCCCTCTTTTGCCCACCTGTGGTTGTAAGCAATGGTTGTCGAGTTGAGGTGTTCGAGGCCGTAATAGCCACGGGTATTGTCAAATAAGAATAGGAAGACATACTTCTCGAAAGGGAAGTCGCCGACTAAATTCCACCCAGCATCGACCAGTGCTTCCACTTTTGAAAGCCAGGTTCCACGTGGAAATTGTTCTGTTGTTGGCGTTTTTCCGAACAGAATGACCTCAAATGTTTTCCCATTGTTTGCGAAAGAATGTCGCTCAAGCTCTCCTAATGCGATTGGGCAATCGACCAGAATGTCGTAATTGGGCAATCTAAATCGGCCATCGGATTCAACCCCAAGGCGATGTCCAGAAGCCATGTCCCAGCCGCGTGGGAGTTCTACTTGCAGGGTGTGGGATAGATTTAGTGAATCTTCGAGATAAAGAAATGTTGCAGGGCCATGTAGGTGAATGGCAGGGATTTCGCCAGGATTGGCTTTGTTCTCCACCTTTAGGTCGTATTCAACCATTAGCGACGTTGCCCCAGCGGAATTAATTTCCCACGTTCTAGGGTCGATCTCTTCAATGGCTCGCGATTTGCCGTCTTGATCCTGCACTTTCAAATTGGACAAATCGCGTTCGTATTGAGCATATCGGTAAGACCCGGGTCTCCATTGTGGTATTCGAACTATCACGCTCTCGCGGTTCAGGAGAGGGTTTAGTGTCATCTCCATGTGAATAGATTCCCCGGATGTCTCGGGAGACATTTTCCAGGCCACTTCGTGGAGGTCAAATGTGGATTGGAAGGCTCCTGCGTATGGAGCAAGGAGGAGAATTAGAGAGGGAATTCTGAGCATGGAGAATTGTTGAGTTCGGCTGAAAGGAGCCGCAGGGCTAACCTGAGTGCCAGTCTAGCCCCGTGGCAAGGCACTACCATGACAGAGGACAAACCTGTTTCCCGCTTGTTTCGGGGCGGAAGGATTTTTGATGGGCGTCAGTTTCATGAAAATTCAGAAATCCGCTGCGGAGGCGATGGTCTTGTTGTTGAGGTCGGGCAGAATCTCACACCGGCGCCTGAAGATGAAATCGTTGACATAGAAGGGCATCTTTTGATGCCGGGTCTTGTTGACTGCCATGTGCATTTCCGAGAACCAGGGCTAGAGAGGAAGGAGGGGTACAGCACAGGTTCTGCCGGAGCTCTTCATGGGGGGGTTACGACTGTTCTTGAAATTCAAAATAATCCTCCGCTTATGGTTTCGAGAGAACTCTTGGAGGCCAAGTTAGAAGGGCTTAAAGGTGTCTCTAGGGTGGATTACGCGCCGTATGGGTCTTTGACGCTTGATGCGATTGGCGCTCTTGCGGGCATGACCTCTCTCTGTCCGGCAGTGAAGTGCTTTCTTGGATGTAGTACAGGTGCGGGAGGTGTGAAAAGCCGAGATGAGATGAAAGCCCTCTTTACCGAAGCTGCTGGGGCAGGAATTCAAGTTGTGGCACACTGTGAAGACAATGCTGTCATGGAGAGGGCATCACAAATTGCCTCCCCTGATGAAGCTCTGCGCCATGACTTCATGCGTCCATCGGAGGCTGAAATCGTGAGTATTCGAGATGCTATTGAGGTAGCAGAGGAGGTCGGCACGCGCTTGCATGTGTTTCATATTTCGAGTGAGGCTGGGGCGCGTCTAGTGGTTGAAGCGGCGAAGCAAGGTTTCCCTGTTACAGGGTCAACAGCTCCTCATTACCTTCTTCTGACTGGGGACGAAGCACATGAGGCGCCGGAGAACAGAATGAAAGTTAATCCATCTGTCAAAAGCCCTGATGATCGGAGAGGACTTGCGAAGTTGCTAGGAGAAGGTTTGCTGCCTGTTGTGGGAACCGATCATGCGCCGCATCCGTTGGATGAGAAGCGTAGGCCGTATTCGAAAGCTCCATCGGGTTTCCCTTCGGTCGACATCCTTTTGCCTCTGATGTTCGCTGTTGCCGACCGTCACGACCTTCCACTGGAAACGGTTCTTTCTGCTGTTACTTCTGCTCCAGCTGAAGAGTTTGGCTTGAGCGGCAAAGGAGCACTTGCCCCTGGATGTTCAGCTGATTTAGTGTTGGTCGATACCGAGTCTGTTTTTCAAGTGGATGAGAGCTTGCTTCCTTCTCGCTCTAAGTGGAGTCCTTATCACGGATGGGAACTTCGTGGTCGCCCTTTGAAGGTTTGGCTTCGTGGAAGGCCTGTTTGGGACGGTTCTGGACCCGTGGGAGTCCCCCTTGGCCGGCCTTTGTTCCCGAAGTGAGCGCCCAACTCTTCCCGCCGGAGTTTTTTAGAGCATTAGAGCGAATGAATCGCCGGCCGGTTGACCGAATTGGAAGCTGTTTGTCGCCGCGTCTTGGGAACAGCGTGCAAGGTTTTGAGCTGCGAGATGCACGAGAGGGAGACGATGCCCGTCGCGTGGATTGGAGGGCAAGTGCTCGAAGCAAGGGCCTCCAGGTTCGTCGACGCGAAGACTCCGAAGGAGGGACGCTTGCTTTGGTTCTAGATAGAAGCAAGTCCCTTAATCCAGGGAATCCGAGGCGTGACTTAGACCAAAGACGATTGGCCTTGGCCCTAGGCTGGAAAGCTCTTGAGGGCGGCGGAGATGTTGCGCTTTGCGTGGGTGGTGAATCACCACGCTCGTTTGGATCTTTTGCCCGTCGGTCGGCGCTGCAAGGAGCTCTTGGTGGCTTGCGGAATCCTTCGAGCGAAGGGCAGTTACCCTTGGATATGCCGAAACCAAGCAATGCTCGGCTGATTGGTTTGGCGGACCCGTGGGTTGAAGATTCGTGGTGGGAACTGTTGGGTTCTTGGGTGAATAGTGGCGGAAGGGCTGATGTCGTTTGCCTTGTCCTCCCCCAAGAGGACATGCCTCCTTCTGGTCAGTTGCGTTTATCGGACGTTGAAAGCGGAGAGAGGCTTTTGGCCCACCCTCGCGGTTCGCTTTGGCCCATTCCGTGGGATGAATGGCTAGAAGCTTGGTCTGCAAAAGCTAAATCGAGTGGGGCTCGGCCCTTTTTTATGCGAGTAGGCAGCGACGCAGATTCTGCTGTCAAGATTCTTGAAAATTGTTCCGGAGCTGGCCTTGTTTGAGAATCCCTGGGGTCTTTTGGCGGGCTTAGGTGCTTTGGCCTGGATGTGGTTAACCCGACGAGGAGCTACCCGCACTTGGGGAGTTGGAGGTCTTGGTCCTTTCGCTGCGGCAAACACTGATTCGGCTACCTTTCTGCGTTTTCCCCCTTCTGCGTGGTTAGGCGCTTGCGGTTTTGTTTTTGCTGCTTTGGCTTTATCTCAACCAATTTTGAAGTCGAGCGAAAGAGTGCTTCTATGGGATCGAAGCCCTTCTTGCGAATTATCGCTCAGTAGCCTTGCTGGAACAGGATGGGCTCCGGATGGGAGCTATAGAGTGATTGAAATCGGGAATGGGAAGCGGCGGTTTGGGGATTGGGAGCTCGGCCGAAAAGTTCGCTCGATGCGTGGTGATTGGACTTTGGGAGTTTTTACGGATCGTCGTGAACCAACCAATTTACCCAAAGATGTCCAATGGATTGATAAGCCATATCGCGATATCCGAACAGGAACGCAAGCGGGAATACTGGCGGCTTGGCCAAACTCCAATGGGTGGAAAGTTCACTGGAAGGCTTGGGGTAAAACAGGGCAACTGAAAATCCAAATTGAGCCAGCGAGCACTAATACTTCCGAGATATCGGGAAAGAGAGTGCTGCAATTTCCGCTGGAGGGCGTAGAAGGTGTTTCTGACATTGGCGCTTACGGAGGAGAAACGATTATTACTTTGTTGGCGAATAATCCTGCTGTTTCTTTTGACCGCCCGATTTGGGCTTCACTTTCACTGGCGCCACGCGGGTCAGTTTGTTTAGCCGGTTCTTTTTCTCCAGAATTTAGGCGAGCTGTGCAGGCGGCACTCCCGGGAGTGCCAATCTACGAATTTGAAACACTTGCTGAGGCGATTCGATGGCAGGAAATGGGAGCTCAAGAAGCCTTCGACTCTCGAGTTGTTTCTATAGGGACAGGGGGGGAAGCTGCTGATTGGGCAATTGAAGTCGATCCCTTTTCGACGGAAGAAGAGTTGGATGCTGTTGTTCAAGTGTCACAAGCTGTGACGCCATGGTGGACAGAGCTGGGTCCTGAATCTCGTTCGGTTGTCGAAGTGGCGCCCGTTTCTGAGGAAGTGAGTTGGCCTGGTTCGGATCCGCCTAAGGATAATTTTTTGGGTGTTTCGCTTGGATGGGAAGCGGGCTTGTTGGGCCTTGTGTTTTACATAGCCGCTCTCTTCTTCCTTTATCGAGGGCGTTAGGCGGGGATTTTGATAACTCTCCGCGATTTCTTGCCGACGCGCAAGAGGAAGAGCGCCATCAGTGCGGCTCCCGCGCCGAAAGAGATTGCAGGGTGTAAACCCAGGAAAATTGCAGGGATGTACCCTAGTGTGAGAGCTCCGCTAGCAGCAAGCAGTGCGTAGGGGATTTGGGTGCGAACATGGTCGATATGTCGACATCGACTCGCGGCGGAAGAAAGGATGGTGGTATCGCTAATGGGGGAGCAATGGTCTCCGAAAATGGCTCCTTCGAGTACTGAACCAATCGAGAGGATGAGAAGGCCTTCAGACCCAATAGGAGTGCCGTCCCCTAAGCTCCAAGCTAATAAGACTACGTTTGGTTGCATGATTGCCATGGTGCTCCAAGAGCTTCCTGTCGCAAAGGCAACGAAGCATGCTGTGAAAAAAAGGATTACTGGTAGCCAGTAAGGATGGAGGAGATCCTGGAAAATGGCTACAAGGAAATCCGCAGTTCCGAGACGGGCGCAAACGGCTCCAATAGACCAAGCGAGTATCAGGATTAAAACGCCGTCTTTGAACAGCGTTTTGAGGCCTTTGAAGGAAGTGAAAAAGGCATCAAGGGGAGACAGTATTTTTTGCAATATCGCTAGCCCCAATGCGACTAAGAGGCCGGTGAGTGTCCCGTAGAAGATTGCCCAAGCGCTGTCGGCTTTACCAAGGATGTCCGCGACGCTGACATCTTCGGCGGCGTTTCTCGCTTTCATGATGTCTTCGTGGTTGAAACCGGAATACCACAGCAGGAAAGCTGTTGCCCCTACCATTCCGAGAATCGGGATAACTCCGTTGTACCAGCGTGCTGGCGCCCAGGGTGCTGCTTCTATTCGTCCTTCAGGTTTTGCTTCGGTGTCAAGGCTGGTCGCATCTGTTCCGTATCGCGCATCCTCTTGGCATTTGACCATTGGCCCAAAATCTCGCCGAAGGATGATGACGAGAGCGACGGCCATTAGTGCGAACCAGCAATAAAATCGGTAGGGGATTGTCTGCAAGAAAAGGCTGTAACCTTCGCTCGCTTCTATGCCGATGGTCGGTAGTTGTGGTGCGAATGTGCTGATTTGATAGGCAACCCAGGTGCTCATTAGGGCCACACCTGCGACTGGTGCTGCTGTGCTATCAACGATATAGGCAAGTTTTGCTCTGCTTATTTTGAGCTTGTCGAACAGCGGGCCGCAGGAGTTTCCTACAAGGACCGTATTCGCATAGTCATCGAAGAAAATAACGAAGCCCATTCCGAAGGCAGAGCTCTCGGCACTTCGTCGTGAATTGGCGAATCGGCGTAATGCCTCAACCATTCCAGCCAATCCACCCATACGGGTAAGCACTGCGACAAGGGCCGAGAGGAACAGTACGAAACCGAGTATGTATCGCTCAAATGAGTCGTCAGGATCGGCCAGCATTTCTTTCCAGAGAATTTCGCCGCCGATGATCGAAAGAAAAGAAAGCGGGGCTCCAGCAGCTTGTGCAAGAAGGAGGCCGCCTACTAAGACGCCAACGAGCAGGGATATGAGAGTGCTCCTGACCATAAAGGCGAGAAAGATGGCAAGAAGTGGGGGGATTAAAGCCCGTCGGCTGCCCATCACTCTTTCGGCCGGGAGAGGTTCGGTGCGCGAGAGTGAATATAGATTGCCGCCCGAATCATAAAGTGCGATGTTTCTTGCACTGTCCACTTTCACGACTGTCAGGGCAAGGAACCCATTGCCTTGGCTTGTGGTTAAGGGAGCTTCAAAGGTTCCAGGGCTTTTTTGTTCAACCGGTGTATCAGGGGACAGGCGAAGCGCGGATTGGAGAGCATTTTTTCGCGCTTTACCGTCGAGGTCGGATTCAAGTGCCCATTCCAAACGCAGCCATCCAGCAGAATCTGGGGGTTCCAGTTCTTTTACTAAATGCTGTACAGCAAGGGTTTCTATTGTGACTTTGTCAGCCGGGAAACCCAGGATGGGGATGCACAGAAGGGCGAAGACGCCAGCGAAGAGGAGACGGGTTCGCACGAGAGCCGGACATCCTAGGTGGGCGGCCTTTAAATGGGGCATAGCCTTGGGTTCTGGTTGTAGGTAACCTGTGACTAAGTTTTTGCGACGCCGATGGAAAATACGCTAATTGGACTTCTTTTAATTGCTCTTGCCTTGGGTGGAGTTGCTGTTTTCTGGTTCAGAATCCGCTTGAATCGGCTGGAGGAAGAGTTGCGTGACTTCCGTGCTCTTTCTTTGCTTCCCGATCGTCTTAACGCTTTAGTGAAGGCAGTGGATGCTTTTGACCGCGAAGAAATTCTTCATGAGATAGCAAGGATTCAAGAGGCAGTAGACCGGGTTGAGTCGCTGGCAGTTGCATCTCCTTCTGATGATGCCCCCAACGCTTCACGGGCTGAAGTCGTAAAGGCCATTGCGATTCGGTGGCTTCGAGCTGAGGAGTACATAGGCGTGCAAATCGGAGCGGATGAGGACGATA
>DNPI01000035.1 GCA_003501525.1 Planctomycetota bacterium | reverse complement strand
CTGCTTCGCTAGAGAGGGAGTCCACTTTATTGCGATTTTTGCTTTTTCCATGCGACCTGCGATGCCCTTTAGGCGCATGCTGGTGATTCGGGCTCGGCTTTTTTTATCAAGGGACTGGAAGGTGAGAATGCCATCTAGCCGGTTGAGCAATTCGGGCCTAAAGTCCCGAGTCAAAGCATTGCGGGTGATATCATCGAAATCACTTGTGGAGAGGGACCCATCTTGGCCAAATCCCATTTTGTTAGCTGCTTTGGCATAGTCGGCGGTGCCGACATTGGAAGTCAGTAGAACTACTGCATTACGGAAGTCAGCTGTGTTCCCTTTGGAGTCAGTCAATCGACCTTCGTCCAGGATCTGGAGAAGCATGTGATGTAGCTTTTCATGACCTTTTTCGATTTCATCGAAAAGGACTACAGACCAGGGGTCCCGCATTAATGCTTCGGTGAGTGTTCCTCCTTCGTTATGTCCAACGTAGCCGGGAGGTGCTCCGATAAGTTTGGCCGTTTCGTGCGGGAGAGCAAATTCAGAGCAATCAATCCTAACGGGAGAACGACCATGCAGATGGCGAGAAAGTGCCTTAGATAGCTCTGTCTTCCCGGTCCCGGTTCGCCCAACAAGGAGGAACGTTCCAATTGGTCTATCAGGGTCTTTGAGCCCGCAAGCAGCCTTGCGAATTGATCTGCAAATGTTTCGCACTGCACTGTCTTGGCCGACGACCTCTTTGAGTAGAGATTTTTCAAGGCCTGGAGCCGATTTAGCTAAGCGCTCTGCTCCTTCCTGTGATTCGATGTTTTCTGTTCCGTTTTCTCCGGCTGGAAGGGATACAGAGTGGATTTCTAGCTTTGGATTTACGTCGATGCAAATCTGGTAGAGAAGATCTTGGGCTGCCGCTTCATCATCTGGGTATATCCGCCGCACAACAGGTAAAACATTATCTTCTAGCTCTACCACGCAGTGGTGGACAACGAGAGCTCGGTATTCCCGGCGATCAGGAGGTCGTTCGTTTGAGCTCGACAAGCCGGGGAGCGATTCCCCGTCGCCGAGTAATCGGACCCGAATGAACCCGTCTATTAAGTCGAAGTATTTGTAGACAATTCCTGATTCTGGATACATGGCGTTCTCCTAGGGCTTTGACGGGGATTCCCGTTGGAGCCATTAATCTTTCGGCTAGATGCAATTGATTCCTTAAGCGGCAATTGTGTTTTTTCCGGCTAGGATGTTGACCTTATGGCTCCTCCGGACAGCGTCGACTCAGGTGATCAGCAGTTCTTAGCCCTTCTCGTTCACAAGGGGTTTTTGGGGAAAGAGGATGCGATGAATGTCCTAAAGGCTAGCGATGGAGCTGATTTCAATGATGCTTTGACTCAATGGACTGGTTGGGATGAGCAGCGTTTGAGCTATCTCCGTCGCACTCGAGCTTTATCTGAACCCGATATTCCTGGTTATTTGATTGAGCAGTCGTTGGGTTTTGGCGGGACAAGCGAAGTGTTTGGTGCACTGAGAGAAAAAGATCGACATCGGGTAGCTTTGAAAATTCTCAAGCCGATGCTTGCTCGTGATTCATTGGCTGCTAAGCGGTTTGTCGACGAAGCAAAAATTCTGCAGAGTCTCGAACATCCTGCGATTGTTCACTGCCATAGGGTCTTCCGTTTTCTGGACACATTCATTTTGGAAATGGATTGGGTTTCAGGGAGGACTCTTGAAGAGCACTTGGCTGAGGGAGAGATTTTCCCTGAGCACCAAGCGCTCAAAGTGGTTGTGGAGGTCGCGGAAGCTCTTGAGGCAATGAGAGTCGCTGGGGTTGTCCATCGTGACCTTAAACCGGGAAATCTCATGCTTGACAATGAGGGTGCAGTTCGACTTATTGACCTCGGGTTCGCTGGTGGTGGGGCCGAGTCGAAAGATTCCGGGGAAACGACTTTGGGTACGCCTGCATACCTCTCACCTGAACAGGCACGGGGGGAAGGTGGTTTAGATGTACGGGCAGACATCTACTCACTTGGTGTCACATTATTCCACCTGACGTTAGGCCGACTTCCCTTTCAAGGCGCGAATGACGCTGAAATGATGCGTTCTCAGGTGCTCGATGGGCTGAATGGGGCAGCAATGAAAGGTTTGGAAGTGTCACCCAGGCTTCACTATTTGATTGAAAAGATGATGGCCAAGGATCGAGAAGTTCGTTATTCGAGTCCCGCTGCATTGATAGCTGACATCCGGGGCATGGATGCTAAGGATTGATTGATGTTCTTAAATCGATTCTTTTTCTTTGCAGCAGCAGCCACAGTCTGTGCATCCCTTATGTTTTCTTGTGGGGATGTCCCACAGCGGGTAGATCGACCAAACATTGTCATCATCTTGGCCGACGATCTTGGGATAGGTGATTTAGGTTGCTACAACCCTAGTTCGAAGGTGCCGACTCCTCATCTGGACCGTGTCGCACAGGAGGGGATGCGTTTTACAGATGCTCATAGTCCTTCAGCAGTGTGTACACCAACGCGGTATGGCCTGCTGACCGGCCGCTATTGTTGGCGGACGAGATTAAAGCGCTGGGTCTTGAATAGTTATTCACCGGCTCTTCTTGAAGAAGGGCAAACCACCCTTGCTTCTTTTCTCCGAGGGCGCGGATACCGCACCTATGGAGTTGGCAAGTGGCATTTGGGTTTAGGGGAATCCGAGCAAGCGGACTATTCGAAGGCATTGCGGCCAGGGCCTCTGCAGGCGGGCTTTGACCACTGGTTTGGGATTCCGGCTTCATTGGACATGGAGCCTTATGTGTATTTCCGGGATGAAGCCGTGGAGGCTTTTCCAAGCGAAACAATCGAATCAGGCCAGAACGCTCGTGGTGGGGGTGAAGGCTTTTGGCGGGGTGGTCCCATTGCTCCGGGTTTCCGGCATGTGGACGTCTTACCTCGCCTAGTGGAAGAAGCGGTTTCTATCGTTATGGAGCAAAATAGAGAGTCACCTTTCTTCCTTTATTTGCCGCTTTCAGCTCCTCATAAGCCATGGGTTCCCTCAGAGCAGTTCCGTGGGCGTAGTGGTGCGGGCCCTTATGGGGATTTCGCAGTTCAAGTAGATGAAGCAGTAGGGTCAGTTCTCGAGGCTCTCGATAGAAATGAATTGGCTGATGACACCCTTATTGTTTTTGCGAGTGACAACGGGGCACAGTGGGTTTCATCCGACATTGAGAAGTTTGACCATCGGGCGAATCTTGAGTTTCGAGGGCAGAAAGCGGATATCTGGGAAGCCGGTCACCGGGTGCCTTTCTTGGTGCGTTGGCCTAGGAGAGTTCCGGCGGCGTCTACGACCGATGCTCTTGTGGGTCTTCAAGATTGGCTTGCCACCATCGCCGAGTTACATGGCTCTTCCCTTCCTGCGGGCCAAGGGGAGGATTCGGTTAGTTTCCTTTCCCAGCTTCTCGGCGAACAGGGAGGGAAAGGAAGATTGTCTCTAGTGCACCATTCAGGTGGTGGCGTTTTTGCGCTTCGATATGGTGATTGGAAACTTATCGAAGGTTTAGGGTCAGGGGGTTTTTCGTCTCCTCGCAGTCCAGAGCCGTCGCCCGAAGGGCCTTCCGGCCAACTCTATAATCTTGCTAATGACCCACGCGAGGCAAACAACCTTTGGCTTAATCAGCCTAAAAAGGTTGCGGAAATGCAAGCAATTCTCACTTCCATCCGTGCTGCTAATCTGACGGGGTCTTAGTTTAATGACACCTCGCCGCGTTCTTGCCGTCTTAGTTGTGCATGTAGCGTTGGGGTGGTTTATATGGAGTACATACCAGCGAAGTGTGCAGGAGGTGAAAGCCAAGCCACCTCCACTGCTTCGGCTGACGGAGATTGAGGAAAAAGAGGAAGCATCTCGACCGAGTCTTCCTGTGGAGGAAGAGCTTAATGCTGACGCCGAAATCTTGGTGATTGTTGAGGATGCCGTTGAATTAGGGGAAGCTGGAGATTGGACAGGCGCTATCGCACTTTTGAGTGAAGCGAAGACTCGTTGGGAGGGTAGTGAGGCAATTGTTGTCAATTTGAGTCGAGCTTTATTGCACCGTGCAGGGATTGCTCTAGAGACAGGGCATGCTTCTGAAGCTTTGCTTGATGCCAAACAAGCGAAAGATTTAGATTCGAGTTTGCCCAGTGCACATCTTTTGGAGTCTCGTGCTTTAATCGCACTGGGAAATAGAAAAAAAGCAAGTTCGGTTCTTGTAAGTGGACTGGAAGAGCATCCGGGGAGTGCTGGTCTACTCGCCTTGGCTGGCGATTTGGCTCAAGCCGAAGGAGATAACGGTCGAGCATTGCGCTATTACGAAAAGGCCCTGCTGGCATCGCCGGATAGTGCCGCAGTAGAACATCGTGTGACGCGGACACGTGAAGAGGTTCGTGTTCTAGGAGCTTTAGCTACTCATCCCGCTACTCACTTCGAGATTTCATACAACGGGGCCGACGCTTCTTTGCGTTTGGCGTTGCCCGATTTAGTAAGGGATTTAGAAGATGCTTGGATTGCTGTTGACGAAGCTTTCGGTCTGCGTCCGAGCGATTTGATTCAAGTGCTCCTGCTCGATCGCTCTCGGTATGCAGGAGGAGCCCCCGAGTGGTCTTCGGGGCTTTATGACGGTCGTATCCGGGTGGCCGTTTCGGATTATGCGAGTGAGCGTGAATCTTTACGGGCATCTCTTCGTCATGAACATGCACATGCAGCCCTTCATAGAGTTGGAGCTCGTTTACCTACATGGATTCAAGAAGGGTTGGCGCAAATAGTGGAAGGTAGGGATATCGCTGCTGCCCGATTGAGGCTGCGCGAATCCCGCCCATCTCTCTGGCTAGACCCTGTGGCCTTGCAAGCGGATTGGACATCTTGGACTGAGGTCTCTCAGGTGACTATGGCTTATGACACAGCTCTCTCTGTTTGTGCTTGGCTTGCTGAAGATTTCGGAGGCAACGCCCATCGTCGTTTCGTGCAAGCACTTGAAAGCCGAGGTTTTGAGGGAGCCTTTCGCAGTGCTTTTGGGATTTCTGCTGCAGAAGCTCTAAAACGTCACCAGGAGTTAATCTCGGAAAGGCGTTAAGGTTGGTTGTTTAGCAATATTTGGTTATTGCTCTCGGAGGGAACTTGACCAGTGCTGACAAAGTCCCGCTGCAAATGGACCTGCGGATTCAATTCGTAAAATGGTTGGCAAAAGTCCAGCTCTGCTTACATTTAGACTTTCGAGAAGCGCAAGTTCTTGGTGTGAGAATCCGCCTTCGGGCCCCACAAGAAGGAGGATTTCCTGTGGCGAGTGCAAACCTAGTTCCATGTTTAATGGCCAAGCTCCGGGGGTGAGGGCTACTGGGCGTGCTTGTGGGGCCTCCTCAAGAACGATATCTAGCTGAATTGGGTTGCGATCAATTGTCGGCAAATTTGGGCGGCCGGATTGTTGGCAGGTTTCTCTGGCGAGCTTGCGGAAGCGTGTGATTTTTGTGCTCGAGAAAGGCTTTTGCCCTGCGACGCTTCGTTCACAAATTAGAGGAATGATGCGCTTAACTCCGGCTTCTGTCGCTCTGACAATCAAATCATCGGCCCGTGCCCCTTTGGGCCAAGCCGTAGCTAGCGTTATAGGCATGAGATTTGACTTGGGCATTGGGGCAAGTCCAAAAAGTTCCAAATCTCCTGTTTTTGCTCTTCTCGCTCGAATGGCTCCGCCTTTCGGGAGGATTAGCAAAATATCTGTCTCCGCATTGATTCGCAGAGCTGCTAAGTGCTTGTCGAGGGACTTTGGAGGTGTCCATTTGCCTTCGAGAGAAGGAGGTTCATCGGTTAGAAAGAAAAACCGCACCTTAAAAGACTACCTGAGTGTTCGGGGTCTGCTGGAATGTGTTCGTAACCTACTTCTTTACAGCAGATAAGGAGTGGCCTCTAGCCCGGGGCGGACTTTAGACTTCTACTCCCGGTCCCTACAAAACATGGTCCTCATTCGGATTCTCGACGGCCCCCAATCGGGCCAATCGTCTGACTTGTCTCCTGGTACCCACACGGTGGGAAGAGGAAAGGGTGCTGATATTGCTTTGGGTTCTGAAGCCGTTTCCGGCAAACACTTGGAGCTGACTGTTGCAGATGATGGGGTCATTTTGTTTAAAGACTTGCAGTCAACAAATGGGACCTTTGTTGGCGGAGCTAAGGTCGAATCGGGAGAGTGGTTCCCCAATACTGAAATTCGTCTGGGAGATGTTCGTCTTTTAAATGATGCACAAGATGCAGGGGCGGCCGACGAAGGGAACGAAGAACGTAGGGCAGAAGCTCGGGCGGAAGTTCTTGCGGGCGGTCGCAAGTCGAAGCCTTTGCTTGCGATTTTGGCTATTTGCGTCTTGGTGACTGCAGGTGGCTTGTTTTGGTTTTTACAGGAAGGGAGTGATGACGAAGTTGTTGGAATTCGCCGCCCCGCTGCAGCAGGAGGATTGACAACGGGTCCGGTAGATTTACTAGAGGGATTAGGTCGTTTTGGGGGCGGCGCTGCGGAAGCTTGGGATATTGGTGATGGTCTTGTGGCCGAAGGAGAAGTCTTGAGCAATGGAGGGAATCGTGTTCGTGCTCTCCTCGCTCGTCGATTTACTGTTCCCGCAGGTGCCCTTGTTTTCCGTGCCCAAGTTAAGGGTTTAAATGTGTGGCCCCTGCTTGAGTGGGGACGCGAAGGAGAAGACCGCGCTATAGCTTCGTGGATGGGCAGCGACTTAGGCGAAGGCCCTTCTCGCATCGCTCTTCCTGCTGAGGCTGTGTGGTATCGACTTGCGATAATCGTTGAGGGAGTTGGGACTCTTGCCGACCTTGAAGCGGAAGAAGGGGATGGAGAGGTATCTTCTTTTGACCATGAGGGAAGAAAGTTACTTGTCGAAGGCGGCAATTTGATCCTTCGCCATCGCGATGGGCGAGCCCTGCTACATGCCCAATCTTCTGGCGGGACATGGGCGCCTGTCGAAGGCGGGTTGACCTGGAAATCGAAGAATACTGTCCCAGTAACCCTATGGGCAGGTGAAGCTCTTCGGGAAACGGGAACTGTGCAATTGCTTGCAGAGGGAGGCCCGGTGAGCACTTCGCCAGGAGTTGCGGTGGCTTCGGCACCGGGGCTTATCTTGGGCGGTGAGGCTCGCAGGATGATGGTTCGTTCTTCTCATGCAATGAATGCTGTTTGCGGGAGCGATGGTGGGATAGCTCTTAATGGTTCCAGTGAGCTCTTTTTGAAGTGGGAGTTAACTTTTGCTTTACAGGAGGCAGCCCGCCTTGCTCGAGAGATTGAGCGAAGTGCTCGTGAAAGTGACGACAAAACTCTTTTGGACAGAACGAGTGAATTGCTTAGAGATTGGCCACTGGATGAAGCTAAGGTCGCGCGAGCTCTTGAGCTCTCTGCTTTAGCAATTGGAACGGGTAGAGCAGAGCTAGGACTTATTCAGGATGCAGTGGGGGAAGCGCTCTTCCTTGATTCTGTCGCCGATATGAATGCGCTTGCTAATCAAGCAGCCGCTTTGGCTGAGAGATTGCCGGGGACTGGGATTGATGAAGAGGCCTTGGCAGCTGAAAATCTTCTTCGCCTTCGTGCTCAGGAGCTTTTAGATGCTAAATCTGCTGCGGAAAGTGCTTACCGTTCTCGTCTTGTTGACGCTTTAGCCAGCGCATACCCAATTGTGGCAGCTTGGTTGGAGGGCGCTAAATGAGCAAAGGGTCTGGTCTCGACCTTGGCCATAGCCAAGTCCGTGTTGCTCAAGTTAAGCGCTCGAAGGCGGGGGTTTCCCTATCTCGTTATCACGCATTTTCACCAGAGTCGGGCGAATCTCCGATTGAGAACGCTGCCGTTTCTCTTGGCCAAATTGGCAAGAAGCTAGCGGGGGTTCAGGCAGGACTTACAGGGTCTGATTTGATGCTCCGCTATCTACCTGTCCCGGCGGTTGAGGATTGGCGATTAGAGAGATTGATGGAATTCGAGGTCCGGGAGCTCGAGTCTAGGTCAGGCTCGCCGTTGGCCGATTCTTACAACCTTTTGCCCACCCCTCATGATTTGGATGATGAGGACACTATGCTTCTCGCTTTAGTTCGTGAGGATTTGCTCGGAGAGTGGATGGAGGAACTTTCGGCGGTTCCTATCCAAGGATTTACCCCGAATGCTATTGCGCTTTACAACGCGTATTTGGAGCTGGGTGATCACGAGCCATCTGTAACTCTTTTGGCCCACCTTGGTGAAGGGACTCTCGACATGGCTCTAGTGCGAGGGACAGATCTCTACTTTGCGCGTTCGGTAACAACTTCTCTTGAGCAAAGAGACGCTACTTTGGCTAGTTCGCTTGGAACGAATTCGTCCAAAGCGCGGCAGTTAATTCATAAGCATTTGGACCTTAGGGGAGGGATTGGTGCGTCACTGGAATCTGATGCTGAACGAGTGACTCGACCTGTCCTCCCTCTTTATGACCAGCTCCCGACTCTTCTTGGTGGCATGGTCACTCTGTGCCGCGCTCAAGCCCGTCTTTCTGAGTTGCATTTGGATAGAGTTCTCCTCACGGGAGGTGGAGGTCGCGCGAATGGTCTTGCCGAGTTCATGACTGAGCGCATGAGTGTGCCTGCCCAAGTTTGGGATCCAGCCCAAATGGTGGACACTTCAGGTTTGGACTCTAATCAGGAAGCTGAATTGTTGAGTGATGGGCCGGGTTGTACGGTGGCTTTGGGGCTTGCTCTATCGGCGGCTTCCCCCGAACTGTATGCGTTAGAAATTTTGCCGGCAGTGGCCCGGAAGAAAAGAGACTTTCGTGAAAGAGGTGTCTTTTCTGTTGCTGCTGCTGCGTTGGCAGCAGGTTTTCTCGTGGTGGATTTTGTTGTTTCTTCAGGGAGAGCTGCAGATTCGGTGGATAACGCTAGACGGCTTAATCGCCAAGCCAAGGAGGCGGAGAACTCTCATCGTAAAGCCGTCGATTTGTTGGACAAGGCGAGGTTTAGCGCTGCAGTTGTCGAAGATCTCGAATCTAGATATGGAGTAAGGAGGAGTGGCGAAGAAGTTCTGGGTCTTCTTTTGGCTGAATTGCCCGACACACTTTGGGTGGAAAGTTTTTCACTTTCGATGCAGCCCGGCGATGAGTGGGGGATGCCAGGACGGGCTGTCCCGATTGTGAAAATTACCGGTCGCGGAGAGGATGGATCTCGAACAGCTAGTTCGGTATTCGCGGAGTTCGGTGCGCGAATGAAAGCTCTTATCCCTGGTGATGAAGAGGCTGCGCGTACTACTGCTCGGGTAGTTGGTCGCGATCTTGAATGGACTGTGGAAATGCATCTCTTGGAACCTTTAGATGTCGAAGAGGAGGAAGCATGAATCTAGATACTTTTTGGCAAACTCATCGACAGTTCTTAGTTGTTACCGCAATTGGGCTTGGGGTCTTTTTGATAGGTAAGATGATTGTTGGCAGTCTGGCAGGTTCCGATTTGGCTAAGGCGGAGCGCGACATCCGCGCGGCTAAGCGAGCGCTTGCTGAATCCAGTTACAGCTCCACTCAAGTTGCTGAGTTGAATAATCGACTCGATGGTTTGGAATTGAGGACGACAGAGCTTGCGTCATTAGCTCTGCCGGATTTGCGGGAGGGCTTCGAGGCTCCGGTGGGCACCTCGCCTTCACGGCACTACATCGAATTGACAGGTCGGCTTCGCCAGGAGCTTATAGCTTGGGCTATGCGCCAGAATGTGGAGGTCGATGAGTCCTTGGGACTTCCGCCTGTGTCTCCTACCGAAGCGCAGACAATCTTTAGGGTTCTCCGCGGTTTAGATATTGTTGAGCGAGTTGTTCGTCTTGCTGTCAGAAGTGGTGCTCGGGCGGTAGAGGATATAGAAATTACCACTCGTCTTAGGCAGCATAAGAGGATGCGTGGAATGCCAGAGTCGCCTCTTGATACCACCCCGGTTAGTGCGGTCGTGGTTTTTGATGGGGACACTGTGTATCCGTTTTTACAGGCTCTTTTGGGTTCAGAAGAAGATGGTGGTCCCTTCGGTTTGGTTGCATGCGAAGTCTTGCCGAAAGATCCGCGTCGCGGACAGCGGCGTGTGCGGCTTTCTTTTGAGGCAGGAGCTCTTCCAGAGCCCATCGATGGGGAGGTGGGACTTTGAAGCGCGAGCAAGTCCTTTTGGTGTTAACTCTTCTTTTCTTAGGATTAATGGGCCTTGGATTGCTTAATGATGGTGGTTCTGGAGGGCCGCGCCCTCGACCTGGACGATTGGATTTACCACCATTCCCTTCGGTTGAGGGGGAATCTGTTGTGAACCTCCCAGAGGGATTAGGTCGTGACCCTTTTCGTAAGCCCAGCGCAGACCAGCCGCTTCCTCCTCTCCCAATCGACTTTCCTCCTTTAGGGGCCCTTCCGCTGCTCATTCCTCCACCGTTGCCGGACTCCGGTCCAGCAGGATGGAACCACGCTCTCTTCGCTTTCTCTGGAAAGCCGATAGGTGCTTTGGATGAATTGGTTGATACGAGTGAGGAGGGGATAGGAGATGCCGAAGATGCTGGTTCGGATTTCGATGGTGTTTTCGATGAAGCTGAGGATTACAAAGAGGCTTATGACTGGGTTCAGATAAGCATTCAGCAAACTCTCTACGGACGACTTCTTGGTGATGGTCGGTACGACAAAGCTGTGGGAGATGCGCTCCTATTTCAGGAAGTCGACCCTCGCACAGGCGACCACCGTTTTGGGGAGCAAACTCTGGAGGGTGATGGCTATGAAGATTTTGGCTTTGCTTCGACCTTGAGGAACCAGGTGGAGCTCCGCATCCGTGAAGATCGAGCTGCCGGAGTCGGTCGGATTGAAGATATTCGTGCCAATGTCCTTTGGTATCTGGACCAAGGGATGCATGAGCCCGTTGCCTTTTCTTTTGCGGAAGAGCTGGCGCTGATGGCGGTTGATTTTGCCCCAGATGAACTCGCAAATTGGATGTTGCTCGGCAAAGTTTGGGAGAGGACCTTTAGATTTGATGAGGCTTTTACCCTTTACTCGAAGCTTTCGGGGCAACCTATTCCGGATGTTGATTCAGATTTAGGGCTTTCTGTTGGTGAAGGGCGTTTCCCTCGTAGTGCTTCGCCACGTGTGGGTATGGCCTTGATACTGAAACGTCTAGGACTAGATGCTGAAGCAGAGGCACAGTTGAGAACAGCCACGGCTCTCCAAGATGGCAACGCGACTGCTCCGCTGGAACTAGGCATGCTCTTGTTGGAATTAGGGCGGGCTGCTGAGGCTTCACCTTTTCTTGTTCGTGCGCGGGGTATGCATCCACGGCGAAACTCTTTTGAGGCTTTGCGCAATGGTGCAGCACTTGGTCTTGCAGCAATGGTTCGGGCAGATTGGTCGGAGGCTGAATCGGCGTTCCGGGATACAGTTAGTGCCGCTGCCGGAGGAGAGGGGGCAATGCAGGCGCGCATGGGTGAGGCGGCTGCAGCGTATTTGGCGGGCGATTTTGTTCGTGCGAATTCTCTTTCTGTGAATGCTATTGACACCTATGGGGGTGTTGCTCAGTTGCTCCTCATAAGGGGGTTGTCTACAGCTGCTTCGGGCGGGGCTGCTGCAGAAGCGATTCGTGATTTCCGTGCTGCAGCCGATGGCGACCCTCTTGATGCAGCTCCATCTCTTGCGGCCTTAGCGTTTTGGCTGCACGTTTTAGGTGAAGAAATGGAAGCCAGGGAAACACTTGCTGATGCACTGGATCTGGAGCCGCGTAATTTTTTCGCTCGTTGGTTACGTGCCCGTTGGGCGGCCGATTCAGGTGATCTTCCAGGTGCTCGCGAAGAGTTGCGTGACCTTGTGGCGGAAGCCCCTCGGTGTGTTGCGGTTTTAGTTGATTTGGGTTGGTTGCTCCACCAGGAAGGGAGCTTGGCTGCTGCTGAGGTTGCTTTGCGCCGCGCCGAGCAGGAACTCCCAGCTACGCTCAAGGGGAGTGGCCCGGCACCGGCTTGGGCGGAGATTGCATATCGCAGAGGCCTGAATTTGATGAGTATGGGACGCGCAGAAGATGCTTTAGAGGCTTTTGATAGAGCGCTTTCCTTGGACCCTGCCACGCATGCTGCGCGAAACGGACAGGCTTGGGCTCACTATGCATTGGGTGATATCCCTTCCGCTGTGGCTGAATACGGATATCTCCAGGACGTTTTGCGTGAACAATCTGACCATCCACAAGCTGCTTATGCGGCTCTTTGGCAAGATCGGATTCAGGCTCACGCCAAGCTTCGCCTGTGGGAGGATGAGTTTGATGGTCGGCGTTTACGCCCTGGGTGGGATGCACAGACGCATGCGCGGTTAGGAGTAGAGCCGCGAGTGCTTGATGGACACCTGAATATTCGCGGCAACCATCGTGATAAAGGTCGCACGCGGGCCTTCCGAAGTCTTACGGCGACTACGTTTCGGTCGTTTTCAGGAGATTTATTGGTTGGTAATGAGCACATAGGATCTGCTGGATTGCTCTTAGCCTTGGAGAATCGAAATCGGCAAACTTGGATATTTGAAGTCTTCCGTGACCGCGAAGGTCAAGTTAACTGGCGTTGGAAGCAAGGCGCTCGGCAAGAACAAGGACGAGCTGGGACTGTTGTTCCTCTTGGTTCATCGATGAATATAGAATTCGTTTTAGATAGGGAGCCTGTACCTCCAGTCCTTTCTGTTTATTTAAACGGTTCCCCGCTTTGGTCTGGAGCAACACCTGCGTTGCGTTCTGCAGCCGGGTCTCTTGTTGCTGGTGCCTTTGTTGAGACAGCAAATGCGCTTCCAGTCGACTTGCTTGTGGATCGAGTTACTCTGCAATACTCAGCCCAATGAATCGCCGCGGATTTACCCTCCTTGAGCTGATGATAGTTTTGCTCATCATTGGCATTCTTGCAGGTGTTTTTATTGCTACGGGCGGCTCTTTGTTCAGAGGGACTGCTGAAAAGTTGACTAAAGTGCGGCTTCAACAAATAGCGGGTTTGATTGAGGAGTATCGCACCATAGAAGGTGAGTACCCGGACGATCGCCTTTCAGCTTCTGCGTCTACAACCCGTATAAACGATGGTTCCGAAGCCCTCTTCTTAGCACTTTTTGATTCTGGCTACACCGGTGGTCGGCCTAATCAAGACTGGTTGGGGAACTCGGATGGGGATAGTTCCACTCGAGCTTTGACGATTCTCGCTAGTCGCGAATTGTTTGAATTGGTCGATGGTTGGGACAATCCCATTGTTTACATCCACAGTCTTCATTACGACGACCCTATGCAAGTTTTAGCCGGTCCTGATCAAATTTTTGAGGAGCAAGCAGTTGGGGCACTTATGAATCCTCGAACTGGTGGTTGGGAGGAGCCGAGTGGATACCAGTTAATATCTGCTGGGGAAGATGGAATGTTCGGTAATGAGGACGATCTCGCCCATTTCCAGGGCCGGTAATGTCCAATCGCGGTTTCACTCTCGCTGAGCTTCTCCTCGTGCTTGCTTTGCTGGGCCTCATTATGGGGATTGGTGCGGTTGGGTTGGAGAGGATGGACCCTGGGTCGAGAGGGCTGAGAGCAACCACACTCACGTTTTTGCAAGCTTCGCGTGATCGTGCTCGGGCTTCAGGGAAACCTGTCTCCTTGGAAGTCGTGCCTCCTGCTGCCGATGGATCTCCAGCTCGGCTTGTTCGCTACTCCTATCGCAGGTCGCTCGAGGCAACCTTTGAGTCGTCAGCCCGCGAACGCGAAAACCTTTCTCCTGTTGCGCCGGCTGTTCTTGATAAGCCGGGAAGAGTTGGCGGCGGGCTCGACCTTGTTCAAGGTGGAGGTGTTCTTGTGCAAGGGAAAGGTGGTGTGGTCCGTTCTCCGCATGGTGTCGTAATTGGAATCGATGTTTACCGCTCAGAAAATGACGGTGCGGGGACTCTTATCGAGTGGGAAGGGCTGATGTCTTTAAGAGTGCGGAATGATGGGAGCCTTGATTTTTCGGTTAGAGCTGGGGATGGTCGCACTTTTGCACGGTTTGCTCTTTCGGCTCCTAGTGGATCTATGCCCGAAGGTCGTTGGCACCATCTCGTCATTGCGGCAGCCGATGAGCAAATGAGCATAAAAATCAATGGCCATGAAATTGCCTCTGGAATTCTTGACCCAGTTTTGGCAGAACCGGAAGGTCCTCCTTATCTGGGGGATCCGGAGGGTGTATTTCACGGGCTAATAGATGAATTTACAGTTTGGACTCGTTTTCGCGAAAATGGGCCGGAACTTCGAGAGGACGTTTTAGTGATATTTGATCCGCCAACTCTTCGCTTTGATAGATACGGTTTGTTAGATGCAGCGACGCATAATCAGGATCCGGTAGGAGTGGCATTGGTCGAATATGGAGACATTGTGGATTCTTTTTGGGTTGGTCGCTTTACAGAGGAGATAGGGCCGTGACTGAGCCTCGCAACGGTTCTGCCATGATTATTGTCATGCTGGCAATAGCTTTGCTTTTCTCCTTGGGGGTTCCTTTTCTCCTTTCCGGAAAATTGCGTAGCGAAGCTTCTCGAGAAACTTTTGATCGTTCGCGTGTGCGTTTAGCTGCTGTTTCAGCATCAACTTTTTCAAGTGCCCAAGCCAATCTTACGCACCCTTCTTTCGATGTTACTCCGCTTTGGGATGCATCCGAAGAATGGGACCTTTCTGCTTGGGGGCCGCTGCCTGAATCTCTGGGAGAATCTTTCCGCGATACGAGGCAGTCTTGGGGGTTGGAGATAGAGGCGGCTCAATCTCGCGTTTCTCTGGCAACGGCACCTCCGATGTTGTTGCAAAATTTAGTGCACCCCTGTTTCATTACCAGAGATTCTGACCACCAGGAAACCGAGTTTTTTGTCACATCAACGGCGGGATTCCCAGAGGAGGGCCTTCTTTTCATTAATGGGAATTGGATCCAATATGGAGATTTGACTCCTAATTCATTTGCGAATGTTCTCCCAGATCCAGACCCTCCCGAGGACCCAGACGCGAATCGTTTTCGTGAGGGAACGATGGTGCTCGATCCAAGGGTATATGCCCTCGCTCTTTCGCGATTCCAGAGCGGGTCTCACAAGGCGCCAGAATTTTTAACTGACATGCTTGATTTCCCAGAGAAGTCCGACTTTGGGGCTTTCTCTGCGGCTGAACTCCGCAGCTTGAAAGATCAGACGTGGATCCGCTCAGGATCATTTGGCTCTGGAGAGTGGGAGCCGGCGGTGTGGCAGATTCGGACTATTAGCGAAGAGAGGCCTGACCTTATAACTGTTTCAGATGGATACGCATTTTCTCCTGGGGCTGTAGTTCGTATTGAACCTGAAGGTAGCGAGCCCTTTGAAACACTTGTCTTATGGGCAAACCCTGGGCGTGGCCTTCTTATGGTTGCGAATGATCTCCCAGGGAGTCTTGTCCCGCTAACGACTCGCTTACGCCCTCTTCGCCGTGAGCCCGTTGATATCAATTCCGCAAGCCCTCGGACCCTAGAAGCTTTGGTCTTAGGCCTTCGGTTGCGCAATAACCCTGTTACCTATTGGGCTCCTCCGGAAGGCAGTTCTGCTCGCCAAAATTGGATTACTCCATCCGACGCACGCCGCTTCTCTGCGGCAGTGCTGCACGCTCGACCTCTTCAGGGCCCGGAGGACCTTTGGGCACGCGTGATTCGTCCGTTGATTGACCAAGGTACTTGGACTTGGGCCAAGGGATTAATGATTCATCTCAATGGTCTCGACCCCAACGATGGGAGCCTCCGCCAATCCACTACGGCTTATGCTTATCGAAGCGGGGATCGCTATCTGCATCGAGTTGATGCAGCCCTACGTTCCCGGACCGGTCGAACTTTGGCTCGTTCCGCTCGATTTGAAGAATTCCAGACGGTGCCGGATGGGCCGTTGTTAAGAGTGTGGAGTAGCCAAGAAGATTTTGAAGACCTCGGGTCTTGGTCGCGTGGACTTCACGGCACTACAACGTATCCAGGGAATTTAGGTTCTTTTGGCGGGCATCATCGGGAGAGGGCTGGGCTTACCCTGCGGACAGGTACTTGGGATCCGACGGGAATAGTTGTTGCGTCCAAGGATTCGGATATTTCAGGTGTTATCCCTTTACCGGCGCGCGAGACAGATGCTTTAGGTCCGAATAGTTTAGGCCGAACTGAGCACTTCGATTTGTCCCCCGACCCCCTCGGTTGGGATGTCGCGATTCATGGTCCGCAGGTCTCTTCGGTGGGGTCTTGGTTATCAACCGGGGAGCTTTCAGATGTGGAGCCACTTGCTATTCAGGGTTGGCTTGAACTACTTCCTGTTCCGAATGGTTCAATTTTTGACATTTCTGGTGCGTCGACTGAGCGTAACCGAGTTTGGGCCGGTATTGAGGCAGGGGAAATTGTCATAAAGGCATGGGACCCAGCTGGCGAGGACCCATTTGATGAAAGTCGTTTGGATGAAGCGCTTGAATGGAGGTTGGACCCGACGGATTATCCTGTTAATGGCCGCTGGGTCCATTTGTCAGCCCTTCTTCGTGGAGTTTCACCTAGGGGGTTTCAAATGGCAGTAGATGGTGTCCCTCGTGGTGAATCGAATTGTTTCACAACGACGACAGCCCCTGTGTCGGGTTTTGCTCCGGGCGATTCTGATGAGGAAGTTGTTGTGGAATCTACAGAAGGATTTCCACAGCGAGGAGCAATTCGTATCGGGGATGAAGTGATTGAGTATTCATCGAAAACTGAAACCACTTTTGTTACAGCGCGCGTCCCTGGGCCTAACGATTATTTAGGGGGGAGAGCCGCTCGTGGAGAGAGTGATGTTGTGGTGGCTGCTTCTGATACCAATCACCCCATGGGCTCTGGTGTGGAGTTATACGGGTATAGCTCTGTGTTGGCATCGGATATTCCGCCGGGTGGTGGAACTCTTTCTGGATCAGTTGGACCCTTTTCTCTGGCTTGTCCTATTAACGGGCCTGACACCGTCACGATTATGCACCTTTCGGGGAATACCACTCAGCTAGGGCAGGGGATTAGTGGCGACTATTTAGGGGACCTCGAATTGGGCGAGATGGCCGCCGGTGACCCATATTTCTCGGAATGCTTCCAAGAAGATGGTGGATACGCTCTTCTCTTTCAGCGACGCACCTTTTGGGGCTGGCAAGACGGTGCTCAAGCTCGTGAAGACCAAGACGGCTTTCGGTTAGGTGGTTTTGAAATCATTCGCTACAGCTCTCGCACGGGCAATACTATTTCCATTTCAGAGCGTAGTGTCATGACCCCTGGGACCGAGGGTGCACCTGAAGGGGTATATGACCCCAATGGGACATCGTTTGTGACTGAGTGGGAGTCAAGTATTTACACGAACGAGGGCGAAGCCCTCATGGATCTCCCGGAGTACCGTTTGTTTGTTATGCCGATTTCGATGAAAGGCCTCTCGGTGACCGATACTCTTTATCTAACGGACATTGAGTATTCAGGATTTGTTCAGCTAACTACGCGGGGTGACTCAGCTCTTACTGAGTGGGTTCGATACGACAATATCCTGAATGGCTGTTTTGTTAGAGACGATTGGACTGCGATTGCCAACGCTGTTGGCACATACAATATCTCAGAGGCACTTGGTGCTCCGCCCCCTGAATCTCCAGCTAGCTCTCCGGGTGCTCCGCCTCCTGGTCCTTCGGCTGGTGGTGCTCCTGAGGGTGCTGGGCGAGCAATTCCTCAGGACCCAGACGACGACTACCAATTTACTCGTACCATTGGTGAGCCGATTCCTGACCGTGATCCCGCTATTGAACTGATAAGCAAAGCTTTTCAATTTCGAGGCGTATTGGGAACATTTGACCACGCACAGACAGCCGAAGCTAATTTCATCCCTGTTTTTAGAACGTTGCGTCGCGGTGGACCTTGGGGGGGGTATCCGGGCCGATTGGACCGAGTAGCTGTTATGCAACCTGAAACTGCCGATATTCCCACTTGGTTCACAGTCGAATGGGGAGCAGTGGCGAGGCGGGATGATGCTAATAACAATGACCCGCGAGTCCATTATGGATCTACTTATGTTGCGTTTACGGAAAATCCGGGTTTGCCTTTCTTGCAGAATTCGGACGAAATCGATTGGTCGAGTTCTGGAATAGATGTTCGGCGCTATGCGCGATTGTCCAAGTTTCCTAGCGGTGAACGCCCCTTGTCGCTTACTACAGTTTCCATCGGAGGAGACCTTGGTGCAGGAGCAGGCCCGTTTCCCGGTCGTATTGATGAATTTGCCTTGCATGCTCCCGGAGGCATGGGAGCTCCTGTTACAAACATTGCCCGTGGTAATTTTGTCCTCGAGGAGGATTTGGATGAAAGCGAAAATAGTTATATAGAGCTGCACCCCTACGCTTTGCATATTGATGGGGTTCGTTTTTCTTCTGTTAATAGTGGCGATTGGTTAGCGACCCTTCCCACTTCAGGCCTGATTGACATAGATGGTGAGCGGATTGCTTACATGGATGTCGATATAGACCAGGCGAATTTAGTTATTGCTCCTGATGGTCGGGGAATGCATGGGACTGTGCCAAAAGGACATGCATCAGGAACTTCGGTCAATGTGGTTGATTCGCGGCCAGTTGCAGCACTTTCCTCAAGCGTATCTGCTGGATCATCGGTTTTGCAGATTGAGAGCAATGCGGGATTCCACACAGGTGCTTTGCTACTCGTTGGCGAGGAATTAATCCATGCGCCCCAAACAGGTATGTCTCCGGAAGGAGGTCTTCTGATGCCCAGGATGCGTCCCGAAGTTATGGACCCGGATGACCTTGGTGCTGGTGGAAACGGAATTTTGCGAGGTCGGTTTGGCACCACTGCCAGTGGGCATGCGGCAGGGGCTTTGGTTACCTCGTTCCCCACTAGATGGGAAGATCGGTATATACCGCGCAGCGATAGCCCCGCTGGAGCATGGTTCCAAATCGGGCTAGAAGAGCCTGAAGCTTGGTGGAAAGGCGTGCTCTTTGAAGCGGAGATACCTGATCCTTCACTTGGCGTTCGTTTGCTAGCAAGAGCGCCTGACGTGGCGAAGTGGACTGACGATCCTGATGTTACACCTGCAATGAAGCTGATTGACCGGGGCCGGGATCCAGATGGTGGGCCTGTGCCACTGGGATTTTCAGCAGACCGTTTGGAGATGCGCTTGATGTTTGACTGGGATACTGGCGCATTTGACCCGATAGATTTTCTTTATACGGGTTGGACTCAAGCTCCGCGCGTACGAAGGATTTTGGTGGATTACATTGCTGAATCTCGAGTAAATCGCCTAGAGGAGATTGAGGAATGAAGTCAAGGGGAATGACTCTCATGGAGGTGCTTCTTGCCTTAGCCTTGTTCGCAATGTTGGCTCTGTTTGTGGCTGGGACAGTGCGCTCAGTGCTCGGTATATGGCAGCAAGGAGAGCGTCGCGGGCGTGGTGATCTTGTCT
>DNPI01000099.1:8708-9346 GCA_003501525.1 Planctomycetota bacterium | reverse complement strand
GAACCCTGCAACCCAAAAAGCCAGGGCAAGAGTTAACTCATGACCTATGTAGGAGACTCCAATGGGAGCTTTGCAATCTCGACACTTTCCACGGAGGAGAATCCAGCCGAGAATCGGCAAATTGTCATGCCACCGAACAAAATGGCGGCAAGCCGGACAAAAAGAACGAAGAGGGCGAATTAAGCTCAATCCATCGTGTGGGATTCTGTAAATCGCTGCAGACGCAAACGAACCAGCCACTCCGCCGAGGACAACCATTATGGCCCCCCAAAACATGTCCATCTCCCTCAGGGCTTCCCAGTTGTCCATGCTTTTATTGTGGAGCCAACAGCCCCTTCCTACCACCTTTGCTCCATCTCAAACGCACTCGGCGCTCCCCCTCGACAAGGCCAATACCATGAGTCCCTCGGAGAGTAGCGGGCAATTCCAAAATTGCCCCTCCTCCCTCGGGGCCTCTATCAACGAGGAGCACTGAACCATTAAAATCATTCCGTTCCAGTGTGAGGTATACCAAAAAAGGGTCGTCTCTACCTGGGAGCTGGAGCCGTGCAGGGTCACTGAGCGTACGCGGATCTAATGGCCCCGATAACGGGATACGCCACTTACCATCTGGGTCGGAGAAAACCGGTTTCTCTAAT
>DNPI01000099.1:7897-8399 GCA_003501525.1 Planctomycetota bacterium | reverse complement strand
CAGGTTGCTCTAATCCATTAGGCAATTGAAGACGGATGGGTCCTGGCACCACTCCCGTCCCTGAAAAAAGTAAAGGATCATGTAAATCAGTCGTTTTGAACGAGAAGGAATGAGCGCCTTTCAAGGCTATCCCACCTGCAGCCCTCAAAGCAGCGAGTTTAGGGATACCGGACAATTCAACCCGGTAAACCATTCCCGGGACAAAAGAGGCGTCATTTAGCCCCTGCTCTAGCGGCAGCAAAGGACTCAAAGAAAGGAATCTTCCTGTAGCTCGAACATTTAAACCCTCAACGGGCTTTTCGCCAGGACCAATGACAGAAACGCCTCCCTGCCGAATCGGCCCGACCAAAGGGTGGTTGAATTCAAAGCGAAATGGGCCATCGAGCGCAACGGTCGTTTCGTCGCGGCCAGGCCACTCAAGGATTTCTAGAGACTCCAGCACAGGATCCGGAGAGCAAGCCGGGAACAACAAAAGAAAGGCGGCGGCGAGGCCAAAAGCCCC
>DNPI01000099.1:0-7573 GCA_003501525.1 Planctomycetota bacterium | reverse complement strand
CGCCGCCACAAAAGAGAAATTTCAATCCCCTACCAAGCGAAGGGTATCTTCAATGATTCGAGCCGAGGACGCTCACTGCCCAAGCTCAACGAAGCACTATTGGCACTGATATTGAAGGTCACGCGGTAACGGAAGAATCGCATTCCCTCTAGTTCCGATGTCAACTCGGTCGTCCAAGCAGTAGCAGCCGCTTCATCTGGAAGATTAGGCGTCGCCCCTTCCGGCGCCCCTTGGAATTCCATCCTGACGGTAGCTGTATCGGGCAGCCTATCTTTTGTATCGCTCGTCGTGATACGGAAGAATTTCTCCCTCAAGGTCCAGGTCCCTGAACTTGCCGGGATTCCATCAAGAACATTAGTTGAGAGCACAAGGCGGTCGGTGCTGGAATCGTAAACAGCATCGGCAATGCCATGGGTCGCCGTAGTCGAACCATCAATTTCTAAGTCATAGCCTTCAAGCAGGCCAGCGTTATGCACAAATTGGGATTTCCCTGCAGTGGCAAACAGAGTTGCGGCTCCAGAAAGTACAAAGCTGTAACCACTCGTGGAACCTGACACGCCTAATGTTCCAGTCAACAAAGTAGCGCCTTCAGCAACCTCACCACCTGCAGTAAGAACATTTCCAGATGTACCCGAATTATCGTCTTGATCCGTACCAGAAAAGCTTAGCACTGAGTCCCCGAACTTAGGCCATCCACCCAGACTGTCTGGGTCGCGGAGACCAAGAATACCTGTATCAACCCACGCACTCTGGAAGTTTGACTCCCCAGCAAAGAAAGGGATTAAGGAAACAGAAGCCGGGGCCGTGTATTGGTCAAGAATTTCTTCGAGACTGTCGACCTCCAAATTGCCGCTTCCATCCACGATAAAGTTCTGAATCGCGGTACTCCATTCAGGGTCAAAGGCAATGTTCGCCTCAGGGCGCGGAACATGAATTTGAATAACACCGTTCCCTCCAGCACCTCCTCTTCCAACCATGAACTGGCTGTTGCCATCCCAATCATTTCTCAATGCATTCACGCCTGCGCCGACTGTTGCATCTGGGTTGAGCTGAGGCATCGCCCAGCCTCGACGACCACCTATAGCCTGAATCACATCCACTTCAGGGAGTAAGGCGACATTACTACCACTACCCATCTCGATTGCATCCAAGTCAAGACCCGTGGCGCTTTGGAGAATGATATGCCCTCCAGAGCCACCTCCTGACCCAGAAACCTGAGTACCCATTGTCCGAACGTTCTCTCCACCGTTCCCCATGCCTCCATTCGCCTTAATCAAACCATTGGCACCAATAATGATAGGGCCGACAGCGTGAATCTGAAGCTGGCCACCACCTCCTCCACCAGGAGCTCCTTTGAAATAACCTAGGGTGTCGACCCCATGCGGAAATAGAGGATCTGGCCAGTGCAAAGATAAATCGACCCAAGCCATTGGGTCACCACCGTCATTGTCACGAGCAAGATGTTGAAGATCGCCACTAGCTCCCCCACCTGAGCCTGCCCATGGGGAAAGCAATTCGCCCTCGATTAAAAGGCCGGTGGAAGGATCGAAGCGCCGACCATAAAAATCGTTACTCGTGTCACCATCCGTAAAAGGGCTAGTACCAGCCGCTCCAGCGTCTGGGCCAGCCGTCGGGTTTCCCGTATCAAAAGTAGGCGGATTCGCTGAATCTGTAAAAGCAGGATCGAAACCAACAGTGTTGTCATCTTGGGTATCGTCTTGTGTCAAGTCCTCCATTCCGTAAACCCCGACAGGAGTACCTGCAAGTCCAGAGGCCGCCGCCGTACTGGAGTCATATGAGGAGCCGCGCAACCCTGGTTCAGCGCCCTCGGGGATTAACGTCGGGTCTGTGTCGAATGCAGTGTGCCAGCCTGGTCGGTGATCAGGTCCATCGTTGTCGAATGCTGACGGCCATTCTTCAGAAGACCAGCCTGCTTTCTCACCAGCAACAGGCCGCCAAGTGACAGAAGCGTTCGGGCCAAGACCAAAACCTCCGCCTCCACCACCACCAACTATCCAATGTTCAAGAGTTCCATCTGCAGGGAGTTCCCCATTAGGACCGGGGTACGGATAAGTAGTCGGGTCTACCACACCTTGCTGGAAGCCACTCTCTCCTCCACCACCACCCTGTAAAGGGTAAAGCCCAAAAGGCCCATCTCCCGCCTCCCCACGAAGAGTTTCAGAAGCAGTCAAAGAAGAAGCGTCACCTCCATCCCCACCCCCGCATTCACCTTCAGCTCCTAGCTCAGGAAGGTGTGGTGAATTAAGAGCCAGTGGCGGAGAGGCCGCTTTCCCACTAACGTCCAACGTACCGTCTAAGCTAACAGTTCCATTGGCTCGAATAATGAGAGGATTGCTCCCCACTCCACGGAATGTAGAGCCTGCCTGAAGCGTGAAATCATTCACTTCAAGAATCCCATCTTCGATATCAAACGTCCGACCCTGTGAATCCTCAATTGTGGAAGTTCCCGTCGTGTTCACTTCGAGGTAAATGCCTGTCGCCAACACAAAGTTTTCATCCCCGGAAACAAGCTCGCCAGGATAATCAAAACTAGCCGTAGCACCTGAAGTATCGACAGTCGCAAGAGGAAGGCCGAGCGGAGCTTCAAGATCCAGATAGATTAAATTTCCGAAATCTTCAGTGAACTCATCTGCAGTAACATCGGATTCAGTCCAAGTCCCTGGATTGCCATAAACCTCAGCAAGCGTGGGCAGCTCGAAGTCGGTTTCCTGAGATGCCGTATTTTTATCACCGGAGAGGTCCTCAAAATCAGCGCCAACCGTAAAACGCAAATAGCGGTCCGGAGGAAGAACCCCAGAAGGTTTGAAGTGGACCAAAGCACCTCCCCCGTCGCAGTTCGACAGAAGAGTCAAAACCCCGGGAACATCAGTCGAGAATGTTGGAGATGAAGGCTGGTTTGTAATCGTGTCGTCAGAGATTGCGAGCGAAAGATTCGTTGTGTTTAAATTGCTCGGGTTGCCGTCTACAGCTTGGTCGAAGCGGACAACTAAAACCTCCCGGCTCATGCTAAACATGTTCAACTTCGTTGGATTAGGAAGCTGAGTACCAAGAAGGTTCGCTGCATCAGTCCAATAAACGTCAACGACCTGGGGCGGACCTATCTCCGTATCAATAAAAAGCGGCTCAGACGGAGGAGTTGGCGTTACAAAGTTTCGAGAGAGCCCTACCTCTAAAGGCTTACCAGCAATATCTCGCAACACTGAAGACCCATTACCATCCTCAACAGGGAGAGCTAACTCATAGCCATACCCACCCGGAAAAAAGCCTGGATAAAACTCTTCCTCGACAATGGGGCAGGCGGGATAAAAGAGAAGCTCTTTATTGTCAAAAGACGATACCTCGAAGGTCCCCGCTACGGGTCGACCCAAAATGGCGGAAGAAGTGGGTCGAATAATAATCGAACTAAAATTGACCGAAGCCATATCGATCGGGTGATTAAAGAAAAATCTAATCGGTCGATTCAGCGCCCAGATATCACCATCACTCATATTTGCTGAAAGAGCTTCAAAGGGGCCCTTCGTAGCACTTTGAGTTGCAGAATCAGCAGGGGAACTACCAAAACAACCCCACCCACTAAAAGCAGCAAGGGCTGAGAAAAGGAAAACTCTCGGGGATAAATTCATTCGGGAAAAAATCGCAAGTTTGGGAACTTAATCCACGTTCCAGGCAAATCCAAAAGCGTCCATTGCCGCTTCGAGATCTTGGGTGATATTCTGAACAAAAGTAAGACGAATTTGGAAAAACTTCTTGCCGTAGAAGGAAGGTAAATCTTCCGACCAATCGGTAGGCGTGCTCACGGTCCCACAAGAGCCCGTGTAATCCGAGTAACCATCAAATTGCGTGGCATCGGTAATCGGTGTCCCGACATCCTCACAAACAACTGAACTACTTTCGGTCACATCATCAGAAGCCCTGAACTCGACAAGAATTTCGGTTCCAGGGGACTGCTCTAGTGGGTTCGGCTCGATGGAAATAGGCGAAATCGACGACAGGGTTCCACCAAACTCGAACCAATGGGTGTACACCCGTGAGATGCGGGTAACGAAATCGACCTGCCCCCAGTAAAGTTCAGGGCCGAACTGCTTAGTGGTTTCACCGGTCGCTGTGTTGTAACCACCAGTAGGCTTCGTTCCATCCGGAGGGACATCAGGAATAACTTGATGCCAAGAACCACCTGAATCCTTTCCGCCTGCAGAGAAGACACGAAATGCCGGCTTTGCAGAGGAGCCCACCATAATTTGAATTTGGAAACCATTGAGCCCGTACTCCTCTCCGACCGGATAGCACCGATACCGCTGAAGCAGCGGAAGACCGATGGAGGGAACCAAGCCAGCTCCCCAAATAACCGGTGCACCAGTGACTCTAGGAGGAACGCCGCCACTGTTTCCTCCTGAGTTCGTGCCTGTAATCGTTGGAGACATGTCCGTATCACGCCAGGTGTAAGTCTCGTCAAAGTCCGGCCACGCATACATCGCAGATCCAGAAGTCGCCGTGAAGACATTGTTTTGGCTTAACTGCAAAGTGTCGTCAAAAACAACCGTTTCGAGATAGCCCTCTTCCCAACCAAGGACATTCCTATCGAAATCAGCGTTGAACTTGAGGCCTGATTTGTCATAGGCCGGATAACCACTTTGGGGATCTATTAGGTCGTCAGGGAAGCGTTCAGCATGTGCAAGACCTAAGGAGAATCTATTGAAGGTATCGTCATAAATAATGCCATTGAACGGTGACCAGGCCATACCTTCAACATCCAAGTTGAATTCATTTTCATTCAAAATCCCCAAACCAAGATGGTGATAGCCGTAGACTTGCATCAAAACCGCTCCGGCCGGGGTCAAGGGCGTCATTATCCCCTGACCGAAAGCAATACGCTGGGAAATCCACGGATTCGAAGCGGGATCCACAATGCGCGAAAAATGATTAACCGGCCGCCCATAAAGGATGCCCGGGGTTGGAAAGTAATACTGTCCGCCGTATTCGCTCAACCCGTCTCCATTCTCGTCCGTTGAATTACAGCGAAGGGCGAAATATCTCTCGGTCGGGATTCCAGCTGCTTCGTCAAGCGTGATGTACTGATATGGCTCCAGTGCTCCCGATGGATTTGACTCCTCATGAGAACCCGCAACAAAATCAGAGCAGTCGGCTGGATTACCCGCCAGATCAACAATGCCTTGCTCTTCAGAAGAATTGTTCGCTGGAAGGAGGGCAAGAGCCAGGAAAGGCCCATTTGCCTGCTCATGGGTATCACACATGAGAGCCGACGGCGCAACCGAAAACGTTCGAGCATCCCCGCTTGGAGTGACAGGACCAAATTGAATGCGCCCGCTCCCTGTGCCTACTGGATTGTCACCTATGTACTCATACCCAACGAGTCGAGACAAGAAGTCCTCGACTGTCTCATTATTAGCTGATCCATTTATCATGCCTCGGAAAGGGCGAGATGGATCTCCATCGGGATCGCTCTGGTCGTACTCAGGGTTGAAGGAATGAAGAACCATTGTCTCCATTGACCGAATTCGAGAAGTATCCACAGGCTCACTAAACTGAATTGAGATGGAGGCTGCCGGGTCTACATTCACCGCGGGAAGGAATTGAGGTTCCGGCAAGAATCGAATCCAACACAGTTGATGCGCCTCATCATTTGCATCTAAACCAGCGCGTGGGGTGTACTTCGACGTCAATACAGCTGAAACATTTGGCCCCCCAATTGGAAGCTCCCCCTCAAGAAGGGTAGTTGTAACGTCATGTTCCCAACCATTGGCCTCAGAACCAACACTCTCTATTGAAGAGACCGTCATCAATGCATCATTCGCAAAAATGACATCACCGATCTTCGGTTCAATACTGTTGCAATAATCTGCTTCGAGTCGATAAGTGAGGGTGCGAATCGTCCCAGCCCCGCCAACATCAAGAATAGTGGCATCGAAATCAGCGACTAGAGACGGACGATCAAGGTCAAGCAAAAACCCGTTAGATGGGTCGGCGCTATTCCCTGTCCGAAGAGCCCGCACAACAATTGGGTCGTATCGTTCTGAATATTCAATCGGGTCACTCGCCTGAGGGACAATAGCACTGGTCCCCTCAAGGTTCGTAAGGACTTGATTAACACCGAAAACGGGATCAGGAACTGTCGGGAACCGAAGCAAAAGATTAGGCTCTACCTGATCTGTCGAGGAATCAAAGCCAACTCCGTTAGAAGGGATCTGCAGCTCCTCGGATTCGAAAATCGAAACCGTAGGGTCAAGAATCAGAACCCCTTTCGGCTTTCCATCCTGCCCTATCACACCATTCCGAAGGATGTAGCGTACCTCTTGGCTAATCCAACTATTCGCACCATTCGAAAGGCCACGGACCAAAACCTGCACTGTCTCCCTATCAATAGTGGCTGGGTCTAAGAGGTCAGAGAATTCAAGCCTTAAAGCACCGTTTCTGGCTAGCAGGCTAAAAGTCGGAGGATCTTCTAGGCCCTTAGTAGCAACAAAGGCGCGTCCGCTCCTCGCATCCGCGAGCTTCTCCGTAAACAGAGTACTACTCGCGGCATAATGGATAGTCAGTAGGCCCGTTTGAGTAAGTGGGTTAATGGCGAGGGTGTAGTCGACCCCATCCGTCTGCAGGGATTCACGAATAACAACATCCTCCTCCACGAGCGTTCCCGTCTCGTCCAGAATATCTACCATCCGCCCCCACTCGACTTTCTCTAGAACGAGAGCAGCATTTCCGCTTCCTGCGGCATGCGCTGCAGAATTCCCTCCCTCAAAACAAGCAGGGCTCAACAAGGCCACCAATGTAAAAACACAACCGAACCGCAAGTCGGCCATCAAGCCCAACTTTTGGCTGCTGGCTGTGTCTAGTCGTACTGGCATATTAAAAATGTTTATGAGTCCTCTGTGGCGTAAGCCAACCCATAGCCATCTAAGTAACTAGCCAAACCATCATCAGCATTGCCAACAAAAGTAAAGCGTAGCTGAAAGAAACTGTACCCCAAGCCCTCAAGGTCGGTCGGGTCATTGGTCCACGCACCAGGTAAGCCAACAGAACCGGCAGCACCGTCTCGGAAATCACCATAAGCATCAAAAGGGTCATCGGCCGCCATAATGGGCGAAGGCTCCTCTGGGTCTGTCGGATGGGTAACCGTTTGGCAACCTCGGTATTCAACCTGAAGAGAAGTGCCCGGAAGTTGATCTGGATTTCCTGGTTCAAACATTGCCCCAGAAATCCAACCTACTCCAAGAGGAGACTGGAAAGGAAACCAGTGCGTAGTGACGCGAGATATCCGAACTACGAAATCGGCCTGGGTCCAATAGAGATAAGAGTCAAAAGCCGGAGTACTCGTACCATCTGTGTTGTAGCCACCTTGGGCATCCGTTCCCCCGTAAGGCGAACTGTCAGGAACAACCACTTGCCAATTCCCCGCTCCATCACGCCCTCCTGAAGAGAAAATTCGGAATGCAGGAAGAGATGATGTTGCGCACATCTGCGTCACAGAAAAGCGATTAACACCCCATGACTGGCTCTGCGGATAGCACCTGAATCGCATCAGTAAGCCAAGCCC
>DNPI01000122.1 GCA_003501525.1 Planctomycetota bacterium | reverse complement strand
ATTGGTGTTTGTCGATTGGATGACAAAATGATTGCCTTCCATTGGGGGCCGCGATCTGGAGACCATTTCCTTTCTTACCATTTGGCTTTCCGCGAAGACGCCCGCCAGCTTGGAGCGGGCACAGTGATATTTCACCACATGGTGGAAAAGGGAGCCGAGCTAGGGTTTCGTTGGATGGATGCTTCTCGAGGTGAAATCGAGGCTCCGCATCTGCTCGGTCGGTACGGAGGTCCGATTCGAACCCATGAGCAGGTTCTTGTTTGGGCTCCGGGTTTTAGGAGCTGGGGTATTCGCGCAGTGCGAATGTTGCGTAGGTTAATTAGCCGGAAAGACTAATGGTCCTTTAAGGATTAAGGCGGACGGGAACTGCTTGACTGGCGAATCCATGCGTTCCATCGAATGCCAGGAAGGCGAAGTGATAATCCCGATCAATTAAGGAGGGATTGGAAACAAGTCCTGGAGTGAGGACGAGGGATGCAGCAGCTTGGCCTGTGTTATCTAGTTGCCCTGCCGAGCCTGGGAGTACGGGGCCGTTCGCAAGGCTGAGAGTCATACTCGTGACCGTATCAGCTACGAGCGGAAGGGCCGTGTCGAGGTGGATAGTGCCTGGTTGGATACCAGAAGCGCTAGCTACCAAGATGTAAGGTTTGCCAGCCCAGCTCATCCCTGCGTGTAGAGAAAAAGAAACGGTGCCTCCAGCAGAGGCAGAAATGGCATTCGGGATTGCGACCAATGTGTTGACTTGCCTTTTGGCTTGGAAGACACCGGATGTGGGTCCTGCTACGCCGGTTAACCATAAGACGCTGTCGCTGCTATTTAAGCTTGAAGGCAAAAGCTCTCCTTGTGTGGGGTGAAGACTACCGGGAACGGGTCCGGCAGGGGCGAAGTCACCATCTGGATTCCGGAAAGAGATGCGAGGGCTATTTCCGGGTCTGCCGTGTAGAAGGTTGAGCCCTCCGGTAGCAAGGACGGGGTTCCCAGCACTTGAAGAAGCAATGTCTATTTCGGTTGGGGGGAACCAGTCAGCTTCTAGATTTAGCCGATGGGCCATAAACAGCTTCGGCGAACCGAATCTGGACGAAGAAAAAATGATTTCTTTCTCGTTAGGGCTTAGCCAAGGCTCTCTCTCTCCTTGTCCGGAATCTAGCTCCTGCAAAATTTCCGGGGCCTCGAAATCTTGGCTTATGGAGAGTCGAGAAGCAGTGGCGAGCCGTTCAACTCCCGCTACGGGGTCATTGAAAGAAAAAGTGATACGTAGCTCGTCTGGCGACATCCAGAAATCGGTCATTCTTCTGGCATCAAAAGTGTTGAAGCCAACTTGAGTGCTGGCGCCAAAAGAATTGTTTGCAGCCGTTCGTGTTGCTCGGAACAAACCCTTTGTTCCTTGTTCCGTTGAGAGGAAAAAGGCGGTAAGCCCATCCGGCATGAGGAAAGGATGTGAGGGGTTTACGCCTGTATCTAAGCCGTCAATCGGCTTTGGGTCATTCCAGGGCTCGAATTCTTCTGGATGCACAATTAGTGACATAGGTGGCCACAGAGTCACGGGTCTAACCCCGTCATCAACGATAAAACGTAGTCGATCTAGTCCCACCTGAGTTCCGGGTGCAATTTCTGCGACATATGTCCCGTCTTGGTTGTCGATTACATTGATTAAGGAAGAGCTTCCTCTCGAGCGCGAATCATGCTCCATTGCAATTGATGCGCCGCCATTGGTTAGGGGTACCCCATCGATATCAGCTAATTCGAGGAGATAAGCCACAGTTGAGGTGCTGCCAGCTTCTACATGCATAGTGGGTGCATGGATAGTGGAATTGACGGCGTCGGGGCGTCCGGAGAGTGCGAGTCTCCATGCGTCGTAATCTTGCCGCATCAAAATGATGGGGTCGGGATCTGAGAATGTTAAATCTCGTTCATTGATAGTGAGCCAAAAATCTCCTTTTGCGCATCCACTCATGTTGCACACCCCGGCTTGATCACCTGGCCGAGCGATTAGGTAATAAGCGATATGGGAAGACTTCCAGCTTCCAGGCGGGGGAGGGCTACCGCAGGCGGTAGGCGACATGGGATCGCAAGAGCAGCGACCATCCCCTCCAAAAGCCGCAGCTGCTTCCATTGCGGCCATTACTTTCTGGGAGAGATCTCCAGGTGTATTTAACAATGCCTGTTCGGCTTCAAGGACTACGGGTGCTCCCGTGAGAATATTTCCCTGAATGGCATAAACGAGTGGGCCGGATTGCCCCGTTATGCCCCCTGCCCAATCTGCTGCTTGGTTCCCTGTATAAGTCAGCACGCGTCCTTGAGCGTCAATCATTCCGTATTGCCGTGCGTAGTGGAGGCTGTCGAAATCAGCCAAATGCGCCAATATCGATTCCGGACTTTTACCGAGTAGTAAATCGTCATGGATAAGAATGCGCGTGCCGATACTGTCGCCTGCTGCTTGTGCCGTTGCTCCTCCAACTTCTGGAATCAGGACAGGGGTTAATCCGCGGAGATTAAGCCCTGGGATGCAAGTGGCAGAAGCCACGCAGATTTCTCCGGTCTCTAGATTGACGACAACAATGCTCCAAGTCGCTAATGCGGGGCCGGCGGCTAGTAGGAGGGCGAGTATGGTTGCGAGGGGACGGCGCATGGATACTCCATATTAATCTGAAATACATTTTGTGTGTCAGCTGACGCAGCTATGCGACAGGGGATAGAATTCCAGGAGATGACTGAGACCCGTGTATCTGAACCCGCATTTCAGGCGGGACGACGAGGCGATTCTGCTCGTGGGGATTGCTGGATGGGATGGACTCCATCAAAGGACGGCAATTTTGACCTAGAACTCTCAAGCAAAGTTGAAGTTCTTTATGGTGATGCCATTCGAGAGATGCTCACGAATCTTGCTAAAGATGTTGGGTTAGAGAAAGGTCTTCTGGAAGTTGAGGATCGGGGAGCTCTTCCTTTTATCCATAAAGCGAGGTTGGAGGCTCTTGCGCAAAAAACGCTCGGGAATCCCGATTTACGTGTGCCTCCTGAGGAGAGCGGAGCCTCTATTGCTGAGCCGATTCGTAAACGACCACGACGTAGTCGTCTTTACTTACCCGGCAATGAGCCTAAATACATGCTTAATGCGGCTTTGCACCGTCCAGATGCCGTCATCCTTGATTTGGAAGATTCTGTAGCACCCACAGCGAAGGCGGATGCTCTTTGTTTAGTGCGCCACGCCCTACACGCATTGGACTGGGGCGATTGCGAGAGAATGGTTCGTGTTAACCAGGGAGAGCTTGGCCTTGCCGATATTGCGGCTTTGCTGGATGCACCTTTCCACCTTGTTCTGCTTCCCAAAATTGAAGACGCGGAAGAGGTGCAGAAATTCGAGGAGGCCGCGGGTGACACCCCACTGCTATTTATGCCTATTTTGGAGACAGCCCGAGGAGTGCTTAAAGCGGTGGATATTGCCGAAGCCTCGACCAGGAACGTGGCTCTAACCCTCGGTCTCGAAGATCTCACGGTTGATCTCGGCGTAGTCAAAACACCCGAAGGGGCGGAAACACTTTTTGCTCGCTCTTTTGTTGTTCATGCGGCTAAGGCGTGTGGACTGCAGGCCATTGATTCTGTTTATGGGAATGTTGGTGATGAAGAGGGCTTGCGTGCAAGCGTGCGTGAGGCAAAAGCTTTGGGTTTCGAAGGGAAAGGGTGTGTTCATCCTCGCCAAATTCGTGTGGTCCACGAGGAGTTAGCACCATCAGCAGAACAAATTGAAAAAGCTTGCGCGATAGTTGAAGCTTTCGAAGAAGCCGAAGCGCAGGGAGAAGCTGTTGTGAGCTTAGGGTCGAAGATGATTGACCCTCCAGTTGTTCAGCGAGCTTTAAATGTGGTTCGTGGAGCTGAATCGGCGGGCCTTCTTGCTGCCGACTGGCGCGAAGCAAAAGAAGAATCGGAATCTTGAATATTTAGCTATGCCTTTGACTCAGGAAAGTGTGAAAAATGCCGCTGGACGACAAATTCCGGCCGAAATAAACGGTCGGAAGACACTGCCTTGGCAGGGCGTTGGCATGTTGCGGCCGGAAGGGCAAAAGGCTGCACCGGCAGTACGTAGTTGCGCTGATTTTCCGGCTGACGGCGACAAAAGAGTTGATGTAGATGGCGACATTGTTGGTGGGCTCAAAGCTGCTTTGTCTGCTGCGGGTCTACGCGATGGAATGACGGTAAGTACGCATCACCATTTCCGTGACGGCGATCTAGTCGCAAATGCACTGTTCGATGCCGCGAAAGAGCTGGGAGTGAAAGACCTTCGTTGGTTCCCGAGTGCCTCGTTCCCGTGTCATGCTCATCTCATCCCATATCTCGAGGATGGGACTATTCACCACATTGAAGGTTCAATGAATGGGCCTTTGGGTGATTTCTGTTCGCATGGAAAAATGCGAGGAATGGGAGTGCTGAGAAGTCATGGGGGTCGGTGGCAAGCTGTGCAAGATGGTGAGGTCACTATCGACATCGCTGTCATAGCAGCTCCTGCAGCGGATCCTTTTGGGAACGCCACAGGTGATCGCGGCCCTAGTGCTTGCGGCTTACTCGGTTTTGGCCTCGCCGATTCCAAGTATGCAAATCATGTCATTGTGGTTACAGACCACGTGGTTCCTTTTCCTTGTGTCCCTTGGCAGATACAAGGGCAAGACGTTGATCAGGTAGTGGTCGTTGATCGAGTTGGTGACCCTTCTCGCATTGTTTCAGGCACGACAAGGATTACTCGTTCTCCTGACCGGCTTCTTATTGCTGAGTATGTTGCGCAATTTGTTCGCGATGCGGGGATTCTCCGGGAAGGGTTTTCCTTCCAGGCGGGAGCAGGTGGGATTGCTCTTGCTTTTGCGCAGTTTTTGCGAGGGATGATGGAGCATGCAGGAGTTAAAGCCCGATTCGTTCGAGGTGGTTCTACTCAATATCTCGTCAGCATGCTGGAGGATGGCTTAACGGACTACATTCTCGATGGTCAGACTTTTGATCTTGAAGGGGTAAGAAGCATGCGGGAAAACCCTGGTCACTTAAACACTTCGCCGTTTACTTCCTATAACTACCACGGGAAAGGGAACTTTGCTTCGATGGTGGATGTGGTAGTACTCGGTGCGACAGAGGTCGATGTTGACTTTAATGCCAATGTGGTGACTCA
>DNPI01000150.1 GCA_003501525.1 Planctomycetota bacterium | reverse complement strand
TCAGGAGCAGGGGAATCCGCCAAATCTGTTGACGCTATGCGCGAGTTCAGAGAATTCACTTTCAATCTAACTTCCGCCGAGGTTGATTTACTGAATGGGGAAAAAGTATCTCCCGTTATGGGGGATGGCTCACCTTTGCCTGGAGCAGAGAACCTACTAATGACCGTGACCGTCGAGGCTGTGTCAGACCATGACCCGACTTATATTCTTCCTCCAGGCACCCCCGGAGCAGTTCGCCGCATAACTACTGAAACTTGGTCAGGAGCTCGCAAAATTCTGGAGGCTACATGGCTGTCATCCGCACGATGAATCGAGGGTTCTCATTAGCCGAGATTCTTCTGGTCCTAGCCATCACCGGATCAATGGCCGCTCTTGCTATTCCTGTCCTTGCTGAAAGAGATGTTGTGGGCTCTGAAGTCCGCCGCGTCCTGGCAGATAGCATCCGAGCGCGGGCAAGGGCTCGAGCTGGCTGGGAGGCCTCTGTACTCCGCATTGATCCTGCCCTTAATCGCTGGCGGCCCGAACAGGCGGATGGGGTTCCGCTTCCAGGGCCAGGCGCAAATTCAGCCGGTTGGAGGAATTTGCGACACGGAGTTTCTTTTGAAGTCCTACTTGGCAGTGAACCCATTTGGGTTTTTCTCCCAGACGGGAAAACCATCTCACCGGCAGGAATTCGTCTAGTCAAAGGTGACAATTCCTGGTTCATAAAAGCCGCTCACCTCTCTGGGACCCTAGAAGCGGCCCCTGAGGAGGAAAAATGAAAGCCAATTCTGCCGGATTTACTCTCACGGAAGTCCTTCTAGCAACCGCGCTAGCCATGATTATGCTTTTCGGGACTCTCTATGGTTCTGGAGAAAGCTTTGTACTAATTCATGAGGGCGATGCCAAAGTCAACACGCACTTACAAGCTCGCCGCGTTCTAGATCGCTTCATGAAAGATTGCCGTTACTCAACGGACCTTATCATCGAGGGGAATCCTGGGCATGCTTGGATGGTCAATTTGCAACCGGCCGGTGAACCACTTCCTGCTCGACGCGTGTGGACATGGGACGCCAAGGATTCTCAGCTTCAGATTGAAGAACAAGGCCAACGAGAAGTCGCTCTTGCTGGGGTAAACAGATTCGAGCTCCGCACCGGCTTAATAGACGGCCCAATGGGTCCAGAAATATCAATGGTGGCCGCAGAATGGGAGATTGCCATCACCTCCACTCCTTCCGGGAAGCCTGACATTGCACTTGGTTCCGCAACTTGGATACGACGCCATGCACCCAGCTTCTAACACTACCGCGCAAGGTTCCGTCCTCTTATTGACTCTGGTCGTAACGGGCCTTATTGCAATGGTTTCGCTCTCTTTTGGAGCAACTGTCGAATCCCGGGTTGATGTAGCAAGGGAAGAAGCCGCCGCTCTGCGTACCGAATTAGCCGCTCAATCCGCATTGGAGTGGACACGAAGACAACTCGCTCTAAACCCGGAATGGGCAGGTACCAGCGAAGATTTTCTTTTAAATAAAGAACTCCGACTTTATTTCAAGATTAATCGGCTTGAAGGGGAATCCTCTGCATGGGAACAGACAGAGGTCGATTTTGACTTGGAAGGATTCGAAAATCGAGCTAAATCTCGATTAACCGCCAAGGTAAACGTTGATCCTGGCGACCCCCTCAGATCAGCCGCGCTATCCGTCCTAGGTGGGAACTTCCGCGGAAGAAACCTAGCCATGGATGGAGATCTTCTCGTACTCGATAAGCCAGGCCTTCTCTGGCATCCCCTTCGCTCGAATGAAACATCGCCTCAAAGCGAATGCCACTTCCAAAGGATCAGGCTACCCGACGGGAGCAGGACAAACGGCCGACCTTGGATAGCAGCCCCCCCCATGCCTACTCCTGTTGTTGAAATGTCTCGTCTAGACATTAATGGCTGTGCTTTGCGGTCCGCCGAGACCGCATTCTTGCGTCCCCAAGAGCGCCGCATCACCCAACCTGTTCACTCACCTGCCTGGGATTTAGATGTCTGGAGAAATCCAAGAGTAGATGCTCAAATATTCGAAGGGTTAAATGTTCTTCGCAATACAACTCTTCGCCGCACGGCCGTTTTTGTTCTTGAGCCTGGAAAGGAGCTTGTCTTGGAAAATGTCAAACTCCTTGGTGGAGCGGTGATTTGGGGTACAAGTGACCACAGCCCACATGGCCCAGCACGAAATCGTGTCATTCTCCGTGGAAAAAACATTATCGGAAGCTTGGAATCCGGGCCAGCCCTTCTGGCCCCCTGCGCAGAGATTCGAACTTCTGGCGGCCGCCATCACCTCGAAGGCGTCAGTCTTTGGCATTCCGCCAGTCAACTACGGCGCTTAAGCAGCAAAGGCTTGTGCATCGTTCTCGGAGGCATTGAAGAAGCACGTGACTGCTCATTCACTTGGAATGAAGATGTAGCAGCAAATGGACCTGAAGGATTATCTTTCTTCGGAGGACTCCCCGAAGTTGATGTTGTCGGGGTCCGAGAATCCACGGTCTTCTCAGATGCCCACTCAGGCAACGTCTACAAAGAGAGCTTCACCCATCAAGACTACTAAGACAGCCGCTCTGTGAGGTACGATTAGAGAGGCTATGCGCCTCTGCCTTTTTCCCTTACTCCTTCTGCCTTGGCTGGCAGTTGCATGTTCATCTGAGCCAGAAAATGGTGGAAACCGTATTGCCTTATTAGTCGGCATCAATAAGTACCAAAAACCTGACGGCAATTCTCCTTGGTCAGACTTAGATGGTGCTGTAAATGACGTAAACAGAGCCGCACAAGTTCTCATTGAACGCTTCGGGTTTCGAGAAGGTGACGTAACA
>DNPI01000179.1:1368-3510 GCA_003501525.1 Planctomycetota bacterium | reverse complement strand
CATGATAAAGGGTCGCCAATGACAGGGCGGACGGGTCTTTGGGCTCTAGAAAAACCCCGTCCGCCCTGCCTGCCATGTCGTTAATCTGGTTCCCCGCGGCGCTCAGGTTTGCGTGCTCTGCCAAAAACCCCAGGAATCCCCCGGCGAAGGAGTCCCCTGCGCCCGTTGGGTCGACAACGGAGCTAGAAGGGTAAGCCGGGAATGACTCTTGCTTGAGAACATTGCGGCCGCGCACCTCCAGATTCGAACACAGCAGTGCGCCCTTTGCTCCTTGCTTGATGATTACAACTTGAGGCCCTTCGGCCAAGAGGGCACGCCCAGCATCTTCCAGGGCGGAGGTTTGCGTGAATTGCAACGCCTCCTCTTCATTGAGAAACAAGCCCTCGAGGCCCTTGAGCACTTTTCGGAGAATGTCGGGCTGGGTGTCAATCCAGAGATTCATCGTATCCGCCCAAACTCGTTTGGCTCGTGCTTTTGCGAAAGTAGCAAGCTGTACATCTGGCCCCATGTTGGCAAGGAAAAGAAATTCCGCTCCCTCATGGCTCGGCGGAATCTCGGGGGGATGGGCAAGGACATTGAGTTCAGTTTTAAGGGTTGTGGCGTTGTCCATCTCGCCGGTGTATCGGGCTTGCCAGCGGAAAGTTTTTTCACCCGATATTGTGCGCAGGCCGGACAAGTCCGCCCCCCGGGAGCGCAAGACCTCCCAAGCAGAATCAGGGAAGTCCTCGCCTTGGTTCGCAATTATTGCGACTGGAGTGAAGAAAGAAGCGGCTAGGCCAAAGAAGACGACCGAGCCTCCAGGTGCTTCCTTGATATGCCCATGGGGGGTTTCCACGGTGTCTAGTCCGACAGAGCCAACAGCGGCTAATTTCAAAGGCCCCCCCTTTGCACCTTCCGCTCAGCGGAAAGCATCCAGATGAGACCACCGAGCAACCCAAAGCCCACCTGTGTAAGGAAACGGAAAAGGAGGGAGACAGCGACACCAACCGTGAAGGTCGAACCAAAGAGCTCAAAGAATTCGCCATATATCTTCTCCCCTACCCCCCATCCCGCGGGGCTGACAGGAATCGCTGAAAGCGTTTGAGCAATAGGGAAAGCAATAAAGATTTCTGCTAAAAGAAGATCTGCTCCGAGGGCTTTGCCGACGCAGAAAAAAGCACACACACCGCTGATTTGCAGCGGGACCGAAAGCATGATTCCGGCCAATAGTTTTCTAGGCCTTTCTCGGTAGATAGTCACCGCCTCGCTGATCTTGCCAAGCGTCGAGGCGCCCGGTAGCCGCTTGAGCCATTTTTCGATGCCGAGTAGTGCCCGGGCCCGGCGAGACAAATAAAGCGCGCTGAAAAAAAATACCAACCCGAGGAATAGAAAAACTGCTTGGGATAAGGAAGCCACTTTCTCGACGGGAAGAGAAGACTCACCGAAGAGGAGGTAGCCAAGTACGAATGCAGCAAGTGCCATCAGGACCACCAAGCCGACCACCCTGTCGACAATGACGGACATGGTGGCTTTCCAGCGATTCTCTGTCATGTTTCGAGTGATAAGGACGGCTCGCGCTAAATCGCCGCCTGTCAGTCCAGGGACGACGTTGTTGAAGAACCACCCTACTAAACAAAGGCGAAGAGCTTTCAGGTAACCGACTTGAACTCCTGCGGCGGACAAAAGAATTTGCCAACGCAAAGACGCAAGTAGCACAAGAATTGTCCACAGCCCTATGGCCCACCAAACCCACTCCCATTTGGCCCACTTCAACAAGGAGAAAAATCCAGGCCGAGGTTCAAAGTTAGGAGGAGGGTTTTTGACGTCCGGAATGCTTATCTTTTTAGATATGCTTGTGCCGTATTTGGTGGCTGCCTTGAAGGAGAATGTACCTAATGATTCTTCGAATTGAATGCTTCCCGCGTATGCTGATTCTGAGCCATTCTTCTCCGTTACAACTAGCTGGTCTTGAGTTTCCACATTGCTGATTACCCAGGCCGCCAGGAGCGCTCCTAGGGCAAGTTTGCAAGCGAGGGAAACTTTACTATTCATGCCTCACAATCCTGCACAAGGGATCAAAACTGAGAATGTCGTTGTTTTCAATGGCTGCGAATATAGCAATGATGGCGGGTGATGCGTGGTGGAGGCGGCGGGAATCGAACC
>DNPI01000179.1:516-1041 GCA_003501525.1 Planctomycetota bacterium | reverse complement strand
CGGGAATCGAACCCGCGTCCTGAAGAGGTTCCGAACAAGCTTCTACGTGTGTAGCTTGCCGTCATTTCTTATCTACTTCCAGCTCGGCAAGCGAAGGAAGAAATAGACCAGCCCGTAAGTTTCACTCGCCGTTACCGGGCAGAACGACTTGCTGAGCCCGCGATCAGTCGCCTTAACCGTCCAGCGGGCGAAGACGGAAGAGACGCGCCGCTTAAGCGGCTAGTGAGTAATTATCGGCAGTTGAATGCCTGCGGAGGGATTAACGAGGCCATCTCCGCAACCTCGACACGCCACTCGAACCGAATCACTCCCAGTCGAAACCGATCGCCCCCGACACGCTTGACACCATTATTCTAGCACTTTTCACTTTCTTCCTCGTGAACTTCTAATAGCTCGGCGGTCATCTCTATCTTTGACTTGCTGCCTTTTGTCATGGCGCTTTCGACCTCGGCAAAGGCCGATCTCGAGCTTTGCATACCTACCTAGGAAGTAGAGTCGTAGTGGAATAATGGTCAACCCTTTCTC
>DNPI01000179.1:0-215 GCA_003501525.1 Planctomycetota bacterium | reverse complement strand
AGTCGTAGTGGAACAATGGTCAACCCTTTCTCTTTCACCCGCTGCCCCCATTTTCCAATTTGCCTCTTTCTCGCTAAAAGTTTCCGAGAACGCAGTGGGTCGTGGTTATCCTCAGCCGCTTGAGCAAACTCTTCAATGTGTGCACCTTCTAGCCATATCTCATTGTCTTTATATTTAACAAAAGATTCGGCTAAGCTGACCTTTCCATTCCTTAG
>DNPI01000145.1 GCA_003501525.1 Planctomycetota bacterium | reverse complement strand
TCGGCACCCCTGGAGTCGCCAGCAAGGAGATGGGCTTCGCAGAGCCTCGCGCGTGCCTTCCAGCCTGCTTCGCAGTCGATAACGAACCCTTCGGCGGCTGAGGAGAAGGCGGCTATTGCGGCTTTCGTGTCTCTTGCTGCGAGAGCCGCGTCTCCTGCTTCCATAGCCGCTTGAGGGCTATCGAAGGTCAGTGGGGTTTCCCCTCCGCAAGAGGTTGGCAGGAGGGCGAGAAGGGAGAGAAGGGCTAGGCGCATAGTTGATTTTTACACCCGTTAGCTGTTGCGTCGAAAAAAAATATTTTCTTGGCTCCCAAATAAGCGATACAGTCGATATGCCTATAGTAGATTGCCTATCGGCACTCTATATGTAGTACAATTAGAGCCTCCTGGCACTCCGATTGGAGTGTCCGTTGATTGTATTCGCCATTTTGGGCTGCTATGTCAAAAGAACCTCGCGTCACGGTCAAGATACCTCGTCCTCTTTATAGGAGGATTGTCCAGGTGATTGAGCAAAGCGGGTTTTCTTCGCCGACTGAATTCATCGTTTTCGTTTTGCGAGATTTGATGGGAGAGGTTGAGGCAAAAGGCCCTGGAAAGGACGAATTTACCCCCGAAGAGCTCGATGCTGTGAAGCAGAAGCTCCGTAACCTCGGATATCTCTAAGGAGCATCATCTCATGATTCAGCCACACGGTGGAACCCTGGTCTCGCGTCTTATTGAGGGCGCCGATGCCGCATCACTTCTTGAAGCGGCTCAAGCTTTGCCCGCTATTGATCTTGATAGCCGCGAGACGAGCGACTTGGAGATGATTGCAATTGGTGCGATGAGCCCTTTGCAGGGTTTTATGACTCATGAAATGTATGAGGGAGTCGTTGAGGACATGCGCCTTCCCGAACTTTCGCATGGAGTGCCGGCTGGTGCTGTTTGGCCTTTGCCGGTGGTCCTTTCTACTAAGAAAGGCGCAGCTGCCCCTGAAATCGGCTCTCAAGCTGCTCTGAGGGCACCCGACGGGGAAATCTTGGGGGTCATAGATGTTTCTGATGTTTGGCAACCGGATAAGAAGAGGGAGCTTTTAGCTTGTTACTCAGGATCGGGTGCTGAGGCCGACGAAGATCATCCTGCTTGGCAATGGCTGAGTTCGGTTGGAGATAGCTACGTCGGGGGGAAGGTCACTGTAGCCCGTCTCCCTCGGCATACTGATTTCAATGATTACCGTTTAACTCCTTACGAAACGCGGAATGAATTTGCTGAGAGGGGATGGAGCAGCATTGCTGCGTTCCAAACCCGGAATCCTATTCATAGAGCCCATGAATATCTGACCAAAGTAGCGCTTGAGCAGACCGACGGTCTCTTGATCCACCCCCTAGTAGGTGATACTAAATCAGATGACATTCCTAGCTCGGTGCGAATGCGATGCTACCAAGCTCTACTTGCAGGTTATTACCCCGCGGAACGCACCATGCTGACTGTCTATCCACAGGCCATGCGCTACGGTGGGCCACGTGAAGCGGTGTTGCATGCTCTTTGCCGCCAAAACTATGGCTGTACCCATATCATCATCGGTCGCGATCACGCCGGCGTAGGTTCTTACTACGGTACTTTTGATGCTCAGGAGATATTTGATGGCTTTGGAGATAGTGGTCTCAAAATTCGAACTCTTCGGTTCGAGCATTCGTTTTTCTGTCGCTTAACTGGTGGGATGGCGACTACAAAGTCGAGTCCGGCAAGCCCTGAAGATCGTGTTTTCCTTTCAGGCACAAAGGTGCGTGAAATGCTTGCTGCGGGCGAGCGCCCTCCGGAAGAATTTACGCGCCCCGAAGTTGCCGACATTCTTATTGATTCTCATGCCCAGTCTGCTGAGGCGGATTGACAATTATCATGCTTGGACTTTTCGGAAAAAAACGCGAACAGAATCACTTAGTTGTTATCACTCTTGATTCTTGTAGGTATGACAGTTTTATGGAAGCTGAACCGGCGAACATGGCCAAAATTTGTGGGGGCCTCCATGGCGTGGAGAAGCGCTTTACCTATGCCAGCTGGACCGCGCCTTCCCATTACAACCTTTTGACCGGTCTTATGCCCCACACTAGCCCTGAAGAGGTTTATGCTTCCGAGTACTACAAAGAGGACCTCTATAAGTTCCAAGATAGGCTGGGCGTGGATGAAGCTGGGTTTGAAGCCATGATCCCACAGCTTTGGCTGCCAACTTTTTTGCGCAAGAAGGGATACGAAACCCACGCTATGGTTTCGCTTCCTGTTCTTAATCCTGCGACTGGTGTAAATAAAGATTTCGATACCTTCAAGCTCATGCCTAAGCACAACGACATGGCTGCCATGCTTGATGAAATGGAAAATCAGCAAAAAAGTTTGGATTCAAAGGGTTTGGATGGAAACACGCCTCAGTTTTTCCTGCTTAATGTCGGCGAAACTCACTACCCGTACGCGCTTCCCGATGAAGAGAAAAATGATCTTCCTCATATTTCGGGGGTCAATGGGATATTCCGTAAATTGGATGGCCAAATCGACGAAGCAGGAAACCTTGTTAGTGATAAGGAAGCTGGTGACTTTATGGATATGGCGAAGATTGAGGAATGTCGCCAGCGGCAGATTAATACCGTTCGTTACCTTGATTCCGAAGTCTTCCCACGGCTTTACGACATGATGCCCAAGGACACTTGGATTGTTGTAACGGCCGATCACGGTGAACTTTTTGGAGAAGCCGGCTATTTTGGTCACGGGCCGATTATGCATGAAAAAGTTTTCGAGGTTCCTTTCCTCGAAGGAAAACTCAAGTAACTCTTTATTCAACAAACCTACATAAATTATGAACGACTTAGGATGTGTTCTCTGGTTCACAGGGCTTTCCGGTTCCGGGAAATCCACTTTGTCCCGTCTTATTGAGAACGAGCTCCGTAACCGGAATCTCAACGTTGAAGTGCTCGATGGAGATGAGGTTCGCGAAAACTTGTCTAAGGGCCTTGGCTTTTCGAAGGAAGATCGTGATACGAATATCCGCCGGATTGGTTATGTAGCCAAGCTACTTTCTCGTAATGGAACCATTGCCATTACGGCGGCGATTTCACCTTATGCTGATGTGCGACGCCAGTGTCGCGCAATGTGTGGTAAGTTCGTTGAGATTCACACGGATTGCTCAATTGAAGAATTGACTCGCCGCGATGTAAAGGGGCTTTATGCGAAGGCCATTTCTGGGGAGATTAAAAACTTTACAGGTATTTCCGACCCTTATGAACCTCCTGAATCTCCAGAGATTCGTGTGAACTCCGAAACGCAAACCCCGGAAGAATCCCTTCAGGTAATTCTTGATTGGTTGGAGGAGAACAGCGTTATTTCAGCTTTCGAGGGAGGGGAGCCCTCGACCGCTTGACGAGTTTCTTGCGCGGGATATCCACTGCATGTTTAGTGGTGGTGGTTTGGTTAGCCCTAGCGGCGCCAGCGGCGGCCTACATAGGTCCTGGTGCAGGGTTTGCCTTTTTGTCGGGCGGCTTGGTTCTCGTTGGAGCCTTATTTTTGGCCATTGGGATTGTTTTTGCATATCCCGTGAAGATGCTTATTCGCTTGGTAACCGGGCGTGGTCGCATCCGAGGAGAAACCAAGCGCTTGGTGATTCTCGGTTTCGATGGAATGGACCCTCAACTTGCCCAGAGTTT
>DNPI01000066.1 GCA_003501525.1 Planctomycetota bacterium | reverse complement strand
GCAGTGGTGCGCAACGCGTCCAACAATTCTTCGTCACTAAGGCCTTTTTCGTGCTCAATAAAAAGATTGCCAACAGTCGCTCGAACAGAGCCACCACGACCACCTCGCCCATGACCCGTCGAACCGGAAAGTTTCGACGTAGGCGTACGGGCCATCAGCAGTGCCTCCAGCTTCCCGCCCCCTACTAGATCAACCCTCTGAGGGGCAACGCCTTCCTGGTCATAGGAGTAGTGACCAGCAAGAGGCTGACCCTGATATTCAGAAACCGTGGGGTCGTCCCATAACTGAAAAGGCGTCGGCAGCAAGCGCTTACCCATCATTCTCTCCAAGTTGTCTCCACCTGAAAATCTGCGGCGCCCTCCACCGGCTTCTCCCGGCTGTCCAGCAATCCCGCGGGCGAGTAATGCATCGAACAGCTGTGCCGCCGCAACATCATCGAACAACACCGGCCCGGTATATCCATCCAAAAGAGGAGCTTGAGCGGTACCCGTCAAGGCAGCAAGTAAAGATTCCAAAGCCTGCTTAACCTCACTGGCCGACGGCATCCCCCCCGGAGAATTCGCAAACCACTGACGCTGATCGGAGACATTAAGGCCATCCGCGGTTTCCACGGTCAGTGAAAGCCGCACCAAATACTGCGTTTCACCGTGTCGGATGCGTGTGCCTTCCGAGGAAACGATGTACCGATTCATCGAAGTACCCGAAGAGCGAAGGCTTCCGTCAACGACCTGTGGATAATTATTAAAAATCGATGTAAGGCCTGCATATTGACCCTCCAAGCCCATTGCGAGCTTTGCAAGCGGGCGGATGTCCTGCACTGGCGTGGAAGGTGTAAAGTCGTCGGGCTTTTCAGAATCACGCGATTCGTCCATCTCCGCCATCTTTCGAGAGTAATCCTCGATAGCTCGTTTATAGGCAGAATCAGATGCCAACCAAGCAGCATGTCGAATAGCGGCATAGTCGTGATCTTCGGGAAGCACCACTGCCCCACTACCACCGCCGCCGCCTCGTCGACCTCGGCCACCCCAACCCCCAAAGCCACCGAAGCCGCCGCCGGCATTCGAGTTGTCCGATTCCCAGGATCCAACCCGAACATCAGTCGACAGCGAACAAGACCGATTCGAAGAGGAAGACATCATCCCCCCAAACGCCCATTCGGCCGTCCAGTTGTGCACATCATTGACCGAATACTGAACGTAATAAGGAGCACCCATGTCATCCAGAGTCAAAGTCTTCGTTCGCTCAAGCTCATCAACAAGCGCACGGATAACTGAACCCTGCTCTTGAACGAAGAGAGGAGCAGAAAAAAGTAAAAGAATGGAGGAAAACATTAGCTAGCAGAGGCTGGTATGGGTGAAGGAAGGATGGGCAATCGCTCCTGAGAGCGCTCCCGCTTCTCAATCTCTATCTCTTCCACCAAAATACTTGGCGAAGTGGCGGTAACTGGAACCCACCCGGATTCCGCTCCGCAGGTTCCATTGAACACATCTGGATCATCGCCTGTGCAAATAATCTTGGAAAAGCACGACAGCGGTGTCCCAACAATATCGACTCCGCGAACCAACTCATCCGGGCGACCATCTGCCCAAATTCTTCGCACAATAATCGGCAAAACCTTGAAGGCCTGAGGGCCACCTCTAGTTGTTGTGGTAAACCCCCCTGAAATGTCTTCGAAAAGGAATCCATAAGGCTTCCCTTGGGAATGACACTCTTCGATTAACATTTTGCGCAATTCCTCGAAGGCAACTGATTTAGTCGACTCGACCATTAGATTCCCCTGGCGAGACACAACTGAATTACCGGGCTCACGGCGGCCGTGACCGTTTGAATGATCAAAACCCGGAAGTGGAGAGCGCGACATCAAGAAAGTCTTAAGCACACCATCCTTAATAAGCTCTACACGTTGGGCAGGAACCCCCTCATCGTCGTAACGATAAAAACCACGCAAATCGGTATCCCCAAAACGCTCCAGGGTTGGATCATCCGAAACGCTTAAGAAATCAGGGAGGATTGGCTCGCCAACCATATTGGTAAACGTCTGCCCCTCGTTCACATCTTTCTGGCGATGACCTTCAATCCGATGGCCGAAAATCTCATGAAAAAACACCCCGCTAGCCCGATTCAACAAAATCGCAGGCCCTGTGTAGGGCTCCACTAGAGGAGCTTCCCTCAGTGCCATAACTTGCTCAAGGACTGAGCGGAAGGCATTTCTCATCTCCTCCTCAGAAGGAAGCCTGTCTTCACTTGCCGCACTAAAAATAAACGCCTGTTCGAGGTCCATGCCATCTTCCGCGCGAGTCCCAGCGGAAAGAACCACACGCAGCAGCTTGCGACCGGTCTTGAGACGGGAACCCTCACTACTGGCCATGTAACGGTTTTCAGCTGTACCCACCACAGAAACAGAGGAGCTGTAAATCAGCGGATAAGACTTGGCCAGCTGGGAAACGCTTCGAACGCGATTCGCCCACCCTTCTCTATCGAAACCAAGAAGGACATCCTCTTCAAACCAATTAGTCGGCTCCTCGCGAGAAAAATCGTCAGCTTGATTCTCCTCATCCACCATGGTTTTAAGATTGGACTTCACCTGCCTATAGCGCTCATAAGCATTTTCAAATGCGTCGCCAGTGGCCTGCCAGAGCGCAAAGCGAACAGCTTCAGGATTGTCATCGATTGGGATTGCCGATCCCCCACCAAATCCAGCAAACCCACCTCGCCCTCCAAAACCTCCACGCCCGCGAATAGGATGACTACTATCCAGCTCATAGTCGCCCACTCGCAGGTCCAAATCTAAAACGCGCGAATGGCTCTCGTCATCGGCATACAACGACCCGAGCTTCGCCTGAATGACTGAGCTGGCAACATCAGTAACGCTGTAGGAGAGGAAATAGGGCGCCGTGCCGTCCTCGGCAGACAAATTCTCCATCGAATAGTCGATTTCTTCAGCCAGCACTTGAATAAGAGGTGGCTCTTGCATTGATGGCAATTGAAAAAGACCGAACAAAAATGGGGTAAAAATCATGCTTAAAGGGGTCGTCATGGGAATCGAAGAAAAGTTAGTGCTTAATCCTCAGCAAGGACCTTCCACGCTCCAAACCACGCAAGCAAGACGCCAGCAGTTGAGAGCAGGTGAATCATCGCCCAAAACCCAGCCTCGTCGGCTTCAGACATCGGCATCTCTCCAGCCGCAGACCAAGCTTCCGCCAAAGCCGTAACAATCGCCGCTGCAAAAAAGTACCTCTTTCCTTTCAGCGGGCTCTTCTTCTGGCTCTTCGCTAGCCCAACAAAAACGAGTATGACAATAAGTAGGGTGACTCCATCCATGGAGGCATCCTAAGGCTATTGAACTGTTAGGGCGAGACCGTTCGACAACGTTCGAGAGCCCCAATCCAATGCCTGAAGCCACACATTCACTCCTGCAGCTCCAGCAGGAACGGAAACCGAAGTCGTGGCAACCCCGCTTGCATTCGCTGTCAGAGTAGGGAAAGGCGTAATTGGGAGCGTAAGTTGAGCGACCCCCCACTGCGTATTTGTCGGGCCGCCTCCATTTAGCGAGTAAGCGACAAAGACATTCGACCCAGTCGCATGTTCAACGCGGATTAACGCTGTCTGCCCTGCAACCAGATTGTTCACAGAAAGCGCAAGGTCATGCAAGGCAAATGAGTGCCACCCGCCTCCTTCTCCTACTTGCCAAAATCCGGTCCCGGCAGGAGCACCAGAGACTTGCCCCTCATCATCCAAGCCCCACGCAACAATCGACCCATCGGACTTCAGGGCGAGAGAGTGGTGCTTGCAGGCTGCAACCTGGACAAAATTGTTACCCGTTGGAGTGCCGGAAATCTGGCCGCGGTAGTCATCACCCCAAGCAGCAATTGAGCCATCATCCCTTAAAGCTATGGAATGGTAAAAACCCGCCGAAACCTGAACAAAATTGCTACTAGCAGGGGTGTTTGAAACTTGGCCGTAATAGTCATACCCCCAAGAAACAACGGAACCATTTGCTTTCAAGGCAATGGAATGATGCCCACCAGCTGACACCTCGACAAAATCATTACTCGTCGGAGTGTCAGAAATTGCACCGTCAAGGTCATACCCCCAGGCAGCAACAGAACCGTCGGCCTTGAGTCCCAGCGAGTGAGTATTGCCGCCAGACACTTCTATAAAGTGATTACCAGGGGGAGTTCCGGAAACTTGGCCACCATTGTCATACCCCCACGCAACTATTGACCCATCTCCCTTTAAGGCGAGAGAGTGCCATCCACCCCCGGCAACTTGCACAAATCCCCCTCCTGGAGGAGAACCCGAAACTTGACCGGTGTAGTCATAACCCCAGGAAGCAATCGACCCGTCCGATTTCAAAGCCAAAGTGTGATAATCACCCCCACTAACCTGTAGAAAGTTAATACCCATAGGCGTATTTGATACTTGGGCATGGCGGTCGTCACCCCAGCTGAAGAGCGAGCCACTCTCTTGAGCCACTCCCGCCGAAGGCAACAGGA
>DNPI01000235.1 GCA_003501525.1 Planctomycetota bacterium | reverse complement strand
GAGCCAGGATCAAACCCTTCACTTTGATCTGCGACGGCGCGAACGCCGCCCGATATAGGGTTGATTCTCCGGCCCTTCTTTCCGACAGGGTCGTCCTTATTTTCAAGGATCGGACACCCAGAACGGGTGCCATGTAAACACAAAATGGGCCCAGGGGATGCTGGACCGGTCGAACAGGATAACGCAATAAAGAGAAGCGTCAAGGTAATTAATAAAAAGGACTTAGAGCGTTTTTTACTTCGCCACTATTATGTCACCTTGATTTCCGCCGCCAAAGCCACAAACCTCACAATGAGCACGGCAGAAGCCTCCGCTTTTGACCTCTACCTGCAAACGGAAAAAGGCCTAAAAGCAGAAAAATTAATGGCAAATGCCGGGATTGCTCTGGCGAAATACATTCAACGATGTGCCCGAGAAAACCGCTACCAGAATATTCTTGCTCTCGCAGGGCCAGGTAACAATGGAGGAGATGCATGGGTAGCTGCCCGTTATTTACAAGAAAACGACTCTTTCTCGGTCACAGTATGGGCCCCCCTAGGAACACCTGAGGGCACCGCAAGCCCAGCGGCAACTGCGGCGCAGGCCGCCATCAAAGCAGGGGTAGCCGTCAATAAAGACCAATTCCCTGCTTCATGGGACTTCGCCATTGACGGTCTCTTTGGACTAGGCCTCTCCCGACCCCTTGAGGGTATAGCCGCCGAAGCCGTAACCCACCTCAATCAAAGCTCAACTCCCATTCTGTCCGCCGATGTCCCCAGTGGCCTAAACAGCGATACGGGAAAGGTAATGGGAGTAGCAATCGCAGCTCAATCAACAATTGCTTTTGTTGGACCTCGACCAGGATTTTTCGAGGCTGACGGACCTGCACACGTGGGAGAGGTTTGGGTCCATGACCTCGGAGTGGACTCCTCCATAGCCCTCAGTTGGCTAGAAAGAAGAAGAGGCTGATACCAACAAGTTGAAGCCTACGGGTGAATAGTCACCCGAGCGCCAGGACCGACTAAATCGAAAAGATCCTCCGCATCCTCGTTGCGCAACCGAATGCATCCCCACGATTCAAAGCTTCCGATTGTGGAGGCATCCTGAGTGCCGTGTATGCCATAGGAGGGCTGCTCCTTGAACGCCATCCAACGAGTGCCCAAAGGGTTGTCTGGATTGCCGGCTGGAACCTGTTCCCCTGTTCGAGGGTTTGTCCACGTTGGATCATCCAAGAAGACTCCCAGGGAAAATTCCCCAAGAGGTGTCTGCGCCGCTTCTTCACCCATACTTGAGTCCCAAAGCCGCACCGGGTAATCACCAGCCCACGCAGAAGTGACCCGGATGTCTCGCCAAGCTTCTATTGAAATGTCTACTTTTGGAATAGACAGAGTTTCTCCAGCTCTCAAGCCTGTACGTGTCCGGCCATTAAACAGCCGCACCCAGCCATGATTAGTTGTTCGACCCAAGTCAGCCCACTTGCGACATAGGGCCCAGTAACTATCCCCTGAGGCAACTACATAATTTTCTCCGGGAAGATTCCCTCCAGCAGCATCACCAAGTTCATTAACCATTGGAATCAACTCAAGAATCCGCTCCCTCGAATATCCATTAGCAATCATTCGCTTAATTAGCTTGCCGCACAACACACCTGCCTGCTGCCCACTCATGCGCTGCTGCTGACACATATCCACAAAAGCTTCTGACCAAGCAAACCAAGCTGGACCGGGCCCTACAGCAGTAGCCAGTACTTCATCTAAACCTTTGAGCCCTTTCTTCGTCCAAGCCTCTGCGTAACTCGCAAATTCAGCTCCTAGTTGAGCAGGGATCTGATTCTTAAGAGCGACCCTGTATGCGTCACTTCCATCATTCCACAGTGACACGAAATTTTGCAGTGCCTTGCCCTCTGCCCCGCGCGCAGAATCAGCAACCCCCGGACGATCGAGGGTAGAAGCTCTGTGCCAAGAATCAAGAAGCCGAATCCCAGCTACGGAATTAGCGCCGGCTTCCGCAGGGCTAGGTTTCGGGCCAGCATGCCCGGCCTCCTCGGGAGTAGGTTCCTTGGTGCCGGCAACGGGGGCTTGGGGACCAGAAACGGGAAGGGCTACTTCTTCTGCCGTTGCTATCGGCGTCTGAGTAGACGTAGAGGTCGCGCTTTCTGTGCTGGGCCAGAACCACCAAGCTAGGGCACCAAGGAAAACGAGGAGGGAAATGAAGGCGGGGAATCTCACAAAACCAATTCTGACGAGCGAGGGCCCCCGAAACAAGCAAAGAAGCTGTGCCGTGGCATCCAGGGAGGGAAGGACCAAGGTCCCTTGCAACGAGGTGGGACACTGCCCGGCCCGGTTTACCCGTACCGGAGCGCTGTTCCCTTCAGAAAGTTATCGGACCGAAGGTCGGCACCCCCGGATACCAGAGGCACAAAATGACTCTATCACGATTACGAAGGGAATTTCACCTTTTCCAAACGAATACGAATCTCCTGCCCTCCGGGGAGTTCCCAAATCCGGGCATCTTCTTCGTCCAGATCGGAAACCCACTCAACCCCATTCGGAGCGAGAGTCTCTTCTCCTATCCATTCCCCATGAATCTCAATTGCTTCACGCGAAGATTCATCACCAGAGACTTCAAGACGAATTCGATCGGAAACATCAAGACCTGTTTCACGGCGCTGGGTTTGGACCCTGTTCAGAACTTCTCGAGCCAAGCCTTCGCATGCAAGGTCAGGCGTAATTTCCGTGGTCACCCCAAGCGTGACCACGCCATCGGAGGCCGCCTCTAATCCTTCCACGCCTAAGGCTTCAACTTCTACATCACCTGGGCCAAGCACAAAAGGGTTCCCTTGCAGGTCTATTTCAACTTCGTCTCCTCCCTGAATACGAAATAAGGTCTCCCTATCCAGCCCGCTAACGATTGATGCAAGCTCCTTCATGTTCTTGCCCGCTCGAGGGCCTAGAACTCTAAAGTTTGCTTTCCCACGCACTTCAAGGAAATCGGGGACACCCTCTATCCATTCCACCTCCTTCACGTTGAGTTCTTCCTTTAGTGCCGATTCATAGGCACGGGAATTTGGAACTTCGCCATCGCTCGGAGCAATATGGACCAAAACTTTCCCTAAAGGCTGGCGCACCTTAATACCGGCCCTCTCCCTTACCGCACGCCCGAGTGTCGCCGCTCTGACCACACCATCCATCGCTGCATCAAGCGCGGAGTCATAACTATCTGGTTCAAAACCGGATTCAGCGTCAGAAGCGTCCGGGAATGAAGCAAGGTGGACTGAGCCCACTCCGCCCAAGCGCACCCAAAGAGACTCAGCAAGAAATGGCACTGCCGGTGCCGCCATCCGCGCAACCGCACCAAGGACCTCGTGAAGAGTAGAAAATGCGCAATTTGCCTCATCTCCACTTATCCAAAAGCGACGCCTACTGCGCCGTATGTACCAATTACTAATTTCATCAACCACAAGCCGCTCAAGGACTTTTAGAGCTCTAGGAGGATCAAAAGCCTCCCAAGCTTCTGCCATTTCGCTTGCCGCCGCTGCGGTCCGCGACACTATCCATCTATCCATAGCGGGCCGCGTCTTTAATGGCGGCGGAGATGCCGAAGGCTCCCAACTCTCGGTCCCAGCATATAAAGAAAGGAAGTCATAAGAAGAGGCAAGAGTTCCAAGAACGCGACGGCGCACTTCGCGAATGCCGTCGTCAGACCAACGCCTTCTTGATC
>DNPI01000047.1:1419-6426 GCA_003501525.1 Planctomycetota bacterium | reverse complement strand
CGACATCGGACAGATCAGCCTTTCTGTAGCGGGACATCCCCGGATTGTCGACGTCTTCCGACTGAACAGTTTCGAGGCGGCCCTTCAGGTAGACTTGAGCATTAGCTCTGTAAATGGGGTCGAAGGTTTCGCCAAACCACCAAGCGGAAACAGAGAAGAGAAGAAACACGCCCCAAAAAAGTTTTCGTCTCTTGTAGAGGACGGTCAGGAAATCGCGAAAAGTCTCTGACCCAGGCCTTTGCCCGCTAGGAGCCGTGTCTGATCTGGGGTGGAGAGGAGGCGATGGGCTCATTACGGTGTGCTAAATCCATCGATGCGATAGGCGGCGGATACTCCAATGCCGCGGAAGAGGAACATCTTTGTGATGTATTGGTCAACCCAACGGTTCGCACGTGTGATACTTGTTGAAGGGACGACTAGTACGTCATTAGGGCCTAAAAGAGCATCTCTGGAGACATCGCCCTGCTCGAGTACGGCATAGAGATCAACGCGATGAGCTTCTGCTACTCCATCAGGTGCCATAGTTAGGAGGATGCAATTTTTGAGATCTGAAGTCCCAAGCTGCGCTCCTCCTGCCATTGCTAAAGCGCGCGATGCTGTGATGGGTCCGGTTACCGCAACGCGACCTGGTTGGGATACTTCGCCTTGGACGAAGACGCCAAACCCAGCTGTATCAGACAATTGGACCCCAATTTCAACTTCAGGAAACCGATCTACATAGGCAGCCTCAACAGCTTGTTGCACTTGGCTGACTGCTCGCCCCGCTGCGGCAAATTCCCCCACTAAAGGAAGAGTGAAATACCCGTCTGGGCTAATGGTGGTTTGGATTGATTGCCCGGTTGCAGGCGACCCAAGAATCGATTTCAACTCATCAAGGCGCTTGCCGAACGAGGTCACTTGTAGCGCCACAATTGGGTTGCGCCACATATCAGAATAAAGGTCAGCAATGTGATCTCGTGCTTCTTCCGGGGTTAGTCCAACTACTAAGCACGCTCCCTTATAAGGGAGTGAAATGTTTCCATCGGGTCGCACGTAGTAGGTGTCATCAACCTCGGGATGGTGAAAGACTTTTACCTTCAGAGTATCGCCAGCTTCGACTCTGTATATCGCAGGTCCTCTGTCAGCTCTAATTAAGAAGCTTATTTGGAGTGTGTCCCCAGGGTTTAGTAAGTAGCGCGGGATATAGCGAATATCCTCTGAAGCGGATCGAAATGAAGCAGGAGATATTGTCACATCAGTCTCGTTGGCCGGCGCATTGCAGGCCACTAAGGCAATCGCGAGGATGAAGGACTGTTTCAAATGCGTCGGTATACGAATGAAGGAATAAAGTATTTCCGTCTGTTTAGTAGCATGCCAACCGGTTCTGCTGACATCAGCGCAAGTTCATGCGCAGCGCCTTGAACGACTTCGCGTCTAGTTGCGGAAGCTTGCACAACTAGTACCGTAAGAGCTTCCTTGCGGGGAAGATGTGTTCCTGCGCTGCCAGAAGCTAGCGGCGAACAATCGACAACAACGAGCGAATAATGGTTGTGTAGTTCGCGAATTAGAGCAGAGAAGGGAAGGGTATCCAGAGTGCCAGGTGCAAGGGTTTTCCCCTGAGCGCCAGCTGTTATGGCATCGAGAGTGGCCGCTTCTGTGCGTTGAATCACTTCGTCGACTGCTCTCTGTCCGTCGCAGACATCAATCACTCCTACCTCATTGTCTAGGTCCATTAGCTCATGGACCGCAGGGCTTTGCAGGTTCCCCTCAACGAGGATGACGCGAGAATCTTGCTGGGCGGCTGCCGCGGAAGCAGCGAATTGAGCTGCAATTGTTGATGTGCCTTCTCCGGACAGGGCTGAAGTTAGGCAAACGGCTAATGCCCCATCTTTTTCACCGGCTTCTCGGAGTTTCGACAAAAGGCGGACAAACTCGCCCCGCTGCCCTCTTAGGGGCAGGTGGTCGAGGACCGATGGGTCAGAGAGGACGGAATTCATTACCGTCCCTTAGAAGGCGGTTTGCCTTTTAGGGCCATTATTGGACGCACGAAATGGAACCGGGATTCCAAAATCCCCCCGGAATAGCGCATTATGGGGCCATGATGGGTAGATATCAAAACGAAGAAGGGATTCTGGGCGAATTCTCCAACCTAATTCCCATGATCGGTTTCTTCGCTTCCGGCATAACCGAGCTCGGAGAGCCTTGCTGCTTCCTCTTCACTGATGGGATTTTTTTGCCCAAGCGTCAAAGTCAGGATGTGCGAAGGAGGGAAATACCAATTAGAGGTATCCATTCTTTCTTTTAAGCGCCGCGCTTCGGTTGGATTGGTGGCGAGCAAATCAACTTGTTCGTTGGGATCAGAATCTAGGTTGAAGAGAAGGGAATATGGGCCGCTTTCTTCTCGGGCAAAAAGAGTCATCTGAGGACCTTCGTAAGGCAAATCGTCTTCGCGGCTAATCCATTTCCAGTTGCCGTCTGAGAGGGCTCTCCAGTGCCATGGAGGCTGCTGATCTCCGCCGGTCTCCATTGGTGCCATCCTATTGCCATTTTCTTCTCCGCTAATTATGGGCTGAAGCGGTTTGCCTTGTATTTCGTATGGGCTTGAGAGATTCGCCCACTCAAGGAGTGAGGGGAAAATGTCCATAAGGCGAACTTGGTAACTAATCCGCTTGGGCTCAAGATTTGGAGCCCAGATGACAAGGGGAACATGGACTAGTTCTTGGAAGAGACTGTGCCCATGGCCCAAGTGCCCGTGGTCGAGGAACTCTTCACCGTGGTCAGCCACAAGGATGACGATTGTATTTGGATGTTCTTGGAGTAGGCCCTCAATGAATGGTGTTAAGTGAGCGTCAGAGTAGAGGATTGACTCGTCGTACAGGTCGATAATCCGATTCAGCTCAGCTGCCTTTACAGTGACTTGCCCTTGAATTTGACGTTTCACGAAATCGCCGTCTATGTTCAAATCGAGACCGGATTGGTCCCACGTACCGGCGAAGGGAGCAGGCGCGTAATAAGGGTAGTGGGTGTCCATAAGGTGTAGATAAGCGAAAAAGGGGTCTTCGGTTTTTAATCCATTAATCCATTCCGTAACATCACTCGTCATTGGTTCTGTTCTTCCGGCTTCATACGAGAGCACTTCCCAATAATTGGCAAAGTGCTCTACCCCTTGAGTAAAGCCGTATTTGTGCAGGACATTTGGATTGTTCGAAAAGACACCTGTCCGCCACCCTTGGTTGCGGAGTATTTCTGTCACTGTGAGCTCAGTCTTCTCGAGGGCTGCTCCATGGCGACCGGAGTCAACGGACATCCTTGAAACGGCGCCATGGTTGGAAGGAATTAGGCCGGTAAAGAGAGTTCCCACTGCTGGTTTAGTCCAGCCGGAACTTGATATGGCCTTTTCAAAAACAATGCCGCCTTTGGCAAGATTGTCCAGCCCCGGGGTTGTAGGCCTTTTGTATCCAAGAAACCCGCAATGGTCTGCCCTTAATGAGTCGATTACCAGTACGACTATATTTGGAGAACCTGGTGGGGCGGTAGGCCGCGTGAGGCTAGCAATGGAGGAAGGGAGCCTATGCGCAACGATGATAAGCACTACAGCTACTAACGGTCGGCCAAAGCTGGCAACTCCCCATCGGATTACGGATGTAAGCCTGTCTCCAGCGAGTCGAATTCCCGAATCATTTGGCCCAAGCAGCTCTGAGTTCCGCACAGTTAGTGCCCTTCCTCCTAACAATGCGAGGATTAAGGTGAGAACTCCTCCACAAGCGGCGGGTTTCCAAGGTTCGATTCGAGTCCAAAAATCAAAAGCAAGCCAACTGAGTCCAATGCTTCCCCAAGCTTGCTCTTTGTACTCCATATATGCCTGGAGTGCGGCTACTACGGTGAAAGTGAAGCCCCAGCCAGAAATCGTCGCCCAAACGATTCGAATTTTATTCTTGTGATTCATCATGTCCTGCCCATTGCAGTGTGTTTGATGATACCTTTTCAGAGTGGACATCTCCTCGGACTTGCGGGACCTTCTTGTTTTCCATTGCGCCTTGGATTAATGAATACGCTTCTTGTGCAATGAGAGTTTTGCTTGCTTTCTCCCTTTTCATAAATCTGACATCCGTAGCGCCATGTCAGACCGTGACACTTCGCTTGGATTCTGCATCATCGCAAATCCGCATGGGGGAGCCTTTGAATTTGGATTGTTGGGTCGATAATCCTCAAGCAGCGGTTTTGGCTGGCTACCAAGCCTTTTTTTCTTTTTCCGCTGATTCGTTTGAACTGCTTGCAGCTCCCAGCCCGCTTTTTGGTTCAGTCCTTACTGATGTATGGGCATTTAATTGCCCTCCTCCGTTTGGCTCTGGCTGGGCAAGCTGCCCGGAAGCCGGTGACGGGATTGCAGAAGAAGGCGTGTTCGCTATTGGCGCAGCTCTTTCGTCAGGCTCGTATTCCTCGGCGGCTACTGCCCATCTTTTTCGCACGACTTTTGAAGCTGGACAGGCGCTAGGATCAGCTCCATCACCTTTCCTTTTAGATGACCCAGCGCTTGCAGGGTGCATTGGCAATGCGATTTCAATGGTGGCGGATTCTTCAGCTAATCCCTTAACGGTTGTATTGGAGTCCACCGAGGTTGTAGTAACACCTAATCTTGAAGTGAGTGGATCGTTTTATCCGGGTGGTGCACTTGCTTTTGAAGTCCGAGATGACCCGGGGCTGCCTTGGCACCTTTTTGCAAGCCTGCAAATCGATGCCGCGGACTATGGGGCAATGGGAGTCCTTTATGTGGACATCGGTCATCCCAGTTTCCGTTTCCTGGGGCAAGGCGTTTTAGATGGTACAGGTGTCGCGACTCAAGCAGTTGTTATCCCTGCGCTTGCTGGCCTCTCTGGGCAGACGGCTTACTGCCAAGCGGCAACAGGTTTAGGAGCCCCTGTTGCGAGTCGACGGCTTACGAACTTGACGGCCTTTGTGATTCAGTAAAAGGGCTTCTCAGAACTGGAAATAAATAAACGGTTGGCGGTTGGGTTGGACAAAGGGAAG
>DNPI01000047.1:0-1022 GCA_003501525.1 Planctomycetota bacterium | reverse complement strand
GTCCATCCCTTGTAAGCAATGAAGTGAAGAATCCCCAAGAGCGGGATTAGGCCAATAAGAAAGGAAGGCCCGATAGCTTGAGTTCCGTTCGAGTGGAAAAACAGGAATCCTTCTAAAGCGTGCTGAGTCGCCTGGATGCTATTTTCGCCTTCTCCGGCGGCTCGGAAAAAAAGATAGGCTAAAGCCCAGAACCAAAAGGTCAAAAGTGGACCAAGTGCTTTGCGGATTAATCCGGGGGATCTGTTCGAGGGGAACCACCTTTTCCACTCCTTATGAAAAATTAAAGCAAGCCCGTGCATCCCTCCCCAAATTACGTAATTCCAGGCCGCCCCATGCCAAAGCCCACCGAGCAGCATGGTCAACATTAGGTTGCGGTTGGTATTTCTTTGCCCTCGTGTTCCAATGAGATATGTCACAGTGGCGAACACGGAGCAAAGGAAAAAGGCGACGGCGAATGTCATTGAAGAACTTTTACCTACGAATATCCAGCATGCAATCGTGAAAAAGGCAGCTAGCCCTATTGGGAAGCTCAAGCTGTCATTTTTACTGTTGTTGCGACTTCCCCCGAGTGGAATATAAAGATAGTCACGCAGCCAGCTGCTCAGGCTCATATGCCATCGTCGCCATAGCTCTGTTATGTCGCCCGCGAAAAAGGGGAAATTGAAGTTCTCTCGGAGTTTGTAGCCCAGCAGGGCTGCGCAGGCAATGGCCATGTCAGAGTATCCGGAAAAATCGCAATACACTTGGACGGAAGCAAAGGTCACGCCTACCCAAGCACTCAGAACGTTATAGCTCTCAGGTGAGCTGAAATAGCGATCTACGACTACGGCGATGTTGTCCGAGATGCAGGCTTTCTTGAAAAAACCGATAAAGAACAAGACCAAGGCTCCTCTCACGTCTACAGCTTGCCAAGCGCGTGATGTCGCAAGCTGTGGCAGGAATTCCGCGGCTCGGACAATTGGCCCGGCAACGAGCTGTGGGAAAAAACCGACGAAAACAGCTAGGTCAATGAATGACTTTGT
>DNPI01000052.1 GCA_003501525.1 Planctomycetota bacterium | reverse complement strand
CATCGATCAACGTCGGTGCATCGGTTGTCACGCCTGCACAGTAGCGTGCAAATCGGAAAATGAAGTGCCCCTCGGCGAATTCCGAACATGGGTCAAATATGTAGAGAAAGGGGCATTCCCAGAAGTTCGTCGCCACTTCACCGTACTCCGCTGCAACCACTGTGACGCCGCTCCTTGTGTAGAAATTTGCCCCGTCAACGCTCTGCACAAGAGGCCTGACGCGATCGTGGATCTCGACCGCGATGTCTGCATTGGCTGTCAAGCATGCATGCAAGCATGCCCTTACGACGCCCTCTACCTCAATCCCGACACAGGCACCGCTGAGAAGTGTCACTACTGCGCTCACCGCACAGAACAAGGGTTAGAGCCCGCATGCGTAGTGGTCTGCCCAGAAGAAGCAATTATCGCTGGAGACATGGACGACAAGGACTCTCGCATCGCAACACTCGTTCGAAACGAAAAGACATCCAGGAGAAAAGTCGAAAAAGGGACAAAGCCTCGTGTCTGGTATGTAGATGCACTCGACGAAGCACTAGAACCAGGACGAGCTGAAGAGCCCGACACTTGGTTATGGTCAGATCGAAAATCTCCACCTCCAAAGGTCCCTGATTTCAGCCCCGAACCTGATGTCATTACGACTCTCAACACCGACCACCCCCCCGCTTGGGGCTGGCACGTTTGGTCGTACCTCCTGACGAAGAATTTGGCCGCCGGCGCCATGCTAGTGGCCCCCTTTCTCGCTTGGCTGGGTGCTCCAGACGGCATTTGGCCTGAAGTTTTTTCTTTAATCTTTCAGGCAATTACGCTCTTCCTCTTGATTGCAGACTTAGGAAAACCAGAAAGATTCTGGAGACTCCTGCTCACACCAAACTCAAAATCATGGCTAGTAAAAGGAGCGTGGGTCCTAGGGGCCTTTGGTGTTTTGACCTCAGCGGCCCTCGGAGCACGGTGGCTGGAAATGGACACTCTTGCAAGTTACCTCCGCTGGGCCACCATCCCAGCCGCACTACTCGCCTCCGGCTATAGCGCATTTTTATTCGCTCAATGCAAAGGCAGAGACCTTTGGACGCATTCTGGACTTTTCCTGACTCTCACCTCCCGAGCCGCGCTGTTAGGAATTGTCACCACAGCAGCAGTCATGGGCGGCGCTTCAACCTTCCTTGCTGGAGCATTACTCATCACATTGCTTCTAAATATCGGGCTACTCTTACATGAAAGGCAGGCAAGTCTCCCAACCGATGAAGGACGTCGAGCCCATGCACTCCTAATGGCTAAGCCTGGACCGACCTTCCTCCTAACTGCCCTAATTGCAGCCCTTTGGATTCCAGCAGCATTTTTCATTATCCCGAATGGAAATCTGCCTACCCAAGCTGTCCTAATTTCTTGCTTACTAATAACCGTCGCCATGCTGGCGATGGAACGCGACTGGATTCGAGCGGGCCAAGAGGTGCCGATTTCGTGACTTCTAATTCGCCTGATAAGAGCAAAGACCTCGCCCCGTCAGGCGAAGCCTGGCAACAAACCCCTTTGGAATCATTTCCTCCACCGGAAAAATGGGACGATTGGACAGAATACGACCCGGCAGCTTGGCCTCGCAAAGTCGAGCGTCGATATCGACTGGTCCCCACTGTCTGCTTCAACTGTGAAGCTGCTTGCGGCCTCGTGGCTTATGTCGACCAAGAGACCGGAAAAGTAAGAAAATTTGAAGGTAACCCCCATCACCCTGGTTCCCGCGGTCGGAACTGCGCAAAGGGGCCAGCCACCCTCAACCAAGTACAAGACGAAGGGCGCATTCTGCATCCCCTCAAGCGAACCGGCCCTAGGGGCGCAGGAGAATTCGAGCAAACTACTTGGGATGAAGTGATCGAAACTCTCTCAAAAAGGATTAGGAAAGCACTCGTAGAAGACAGACGCACAGAGCTGATGTACCACGTAGGCCGACCTGGCCATGACGGATACATGGATAGGGTTTTACAGGCCTGGGGAGTGGACGGCCACAACAGCCACACCAATGTTTGCTCGGCTGCAGCTCGCCTCGGGTACACGCTCTGGTCAGGCAGCGATCGACCTTCACCCGACTACGCACGAGCAAAGTTCATTCTCCTTATTTCTTCACATCTCGAAGCTGGACACTATTTCAATCCTCATGCTCAACGCATCATGGAAGCTAAAGCAGCGGGAGCAAAAATTGCAACTCTCGACATTCGTCTCTCCAACACAGCCTCAATGAGCGATTGGTGGGTCGCCCCCCACCCGGGAAGCGAAGCAGCACTGCTGCTTGGATTCGCCAAAGTCATCCTAGATGAAGGTTTGGAAGATCGGAGTTTTCTACAAGAGTGGACCAACTGGGAAGCTTGGCTAGAGGCCCGGCACCCCAGAGCTAATCAGGATTTCGAAACTTTCATGGATCTTTTGCGGAAAGATTATTCGGAGTGGACTCCTGACCGAGTAGCGAAAGAATGTGGCATAAGCGCACAAAACGTTATCGAAATCGGCAGAGCCATTGGTGAAGCGAAAGGGGCTTTTGCCTCTCATGTCTGGCGAAGTGCAGCGTCTGGGAACCGCGGCGGCTGGCAAGTTTCACGCTGCCTCAAATTCCTCACTGTTCTTACCGGATCCGTCGGCACGCCTGGAGGCACCGCTCTTCACTCAGACAACAAGTTTGTTCCCGCCCCTTTCCTCAAACCCCCTCCGCAGAAAGTTTGGAATGACCTGCTCTTTCCCCACGAATGGCCCTTATCGCATCATGAGCTTTCTTTTGTGCTCCCCCATTTATTAGAAGAGGGCCGCGGAAAAATAGACACTTATTTCACTCGAGTATTCAACCCTGTCTGGACCTTTCCAGATGGATTTAGTTGGATGGAGATGCTGGCAGACGCGGAAAAAGTGGGACTGCATATCGCGCTAACTCCAGTTTGGAGCGAAACTGCACTTTTCGCTGATTACGTTCTCCCAATGGGGCTTGCTCCTGAGCGACATGACCTAATGAGCCAAGAAACGCATGCGGGGAGCTGGATTGCATTCCGTCAACCCGTCCTGCGCAGGGCCAGTGAAATGGCAGGAGAGTCCACTGAATGGACATGGGAGACCAATCCCGGGGAAGTATGGGAAGAAGACGAATTCTGGAT
>DNPI01000159.1 GCA_003501525.1 Planctomycetota bacterium | reverse complement strand
AGCCTGGGTGTCATCAGCAGTTCCGCTCATGCCACAAGCAAAGCCTGCGAAAGGGATTCCACCGAACCAGTAGCAGCCAACATTGGCGCCAGTGGTGGTGTCATACCATACGAAGGCATCGAGGTTCCCGTAGCCGCCAGAGGCGAGCCATGGGCCGGTGTTGGCCTGGTCCCAAGTCATGGAGTTGGCGAACAACTTGCCATTGAGGTCATCGGTGCTGAAGTTGCACTCGTTGCCACCTGTCAAGTCGATTCCAACGATCCAGCACTGTACGTTACCGTTCGCATCACCGAGAGGAAGACCAGCGAGCCCGTAAGAGCAATCGGCGGTCGGGTAGTTGGTGGGGCCACCACAGTAGGTGGTCTCATCATAGAAGTTGTAGGTACCGGAACCGGAGTTACCAGTAGCATCGGGCTCACCAGAGCAGTACGTGAAATCGAAAGCATTGCACTGTTCAGTGTTATCGACGCCGCGATCAGGGAAAGCACCTTCGTCAACCCACTCTTGAAGTGCACCAGGCACGGAGTAGTAGTTAGACAGGGTGTTGTTGTTCCAGATCACGTCGGGGCCTGCACGGCCCGCTGGGTTAGCAGATACAAAGCCTGTGTCAGGACGATAGATGCCAGCGAACTGAGCATTTTCGGCCTTGTGCAAGACTCCGTACTGCGTTTGGGCAGACGCACCAGCCACGAGGGCGAGAGCGGCAGCCGCAGTGAGGATGTTACGCAACATTAATGTTTCTCCTTGTAAGAAGTTATACGTAGTTATAGGGGGAAGGACAAAATGTCCAGAGGAGTGTCCTTCCCAAGGGGATGGTGTAGGTCACTGACCTCAGTTCAATTTTTAACCCATAATCGCGTATCTGTCCAGAATTCCTTGAAAAAAAAGGCTAAAAAAGGAAGGTGGATTTCGTGGAACATTGAAATATCGCGCTAAGTCGCCGAAATCCGGCCATTTTTTACCAATATGTCCCGTGTAGGTCTATTTCTGACAAGTTGAGCACCAGTAGGTGGATCTCCCCGCCAGAAGGGCTTTTTTCACAATATTCCCGCAGTTTCGGCAATCTTTGTCATTGCGGCCATAAACAGCTAAATCTTGCGCAAACCAGCCTGGGGAGCCGTCGACGCGACGGTGGTCCTTCAATGTGGTGCCGCCAGCTGCTAAGGCTTCCTGGAGAACATTTTTAATAGATTTCACGAGTAAATCGCATCGGGGCGCTGAAATTTTCCCTGCTGACCTCTTCGGCGCGATTCCAGCTCGGAAGAGTGCTTCTGAGGCGTAAATGTTGCCTATTCCGGAGATTTTTGTTCCGTCTAGGAGCAGTGACTTCACGGGGGCGGTTTTTTTGTGGAAAACTTTACGTAGATATTCCGCATGTAAATCGGGACCTAAAGGTTCTGGCCCAAGATGGGAGAGTAGGCGGTGGGAATAAGGAGGCGATGAGGTCCACACTGCCATTCCGAATCGTCGAGGGTCGCGGTATCGAAGGAGTTCCTGCTTGGGTAGCAGAAGGTCGAAATGATCGTGCTTACCTGCTGGTGTTTGAGTCTGGGATCGAAAGATAGTTCCCGACATTCCCAGATGGATGAGCAAGGTCCCCGGAGAGAATCTAAAGAGCAAATATTTTGCCCTGCGCTCTAGTGCAATTAGTTTGGAACCGGCGATTTTCGCATTTAGCCCAGCAGAAATCTTTTTTCGTAAACGGGGTTGACGAACTTCTACGCCGAGAAATTTTCGACCAACGGCTAAGGGCTCTAGGCCCCTCCGGAGAGTTTCCACTTCTGGGAGTTCAGGCACCGAGGAGATTAATCAGCTTGCTGCTCAAGGAAGTAAATCATCACGTATTCCTCGGCAGTCTTCTTAGGTCCGGCTAGGTCAAGCATTCTTCTTGCGGCGGCTGCCAAAGCTCGCTCTCGGAAAAACTGAAATGCTCTAACGCCTGGGTGTCCGGCTCCCCGAGCACGAGGGTCGAGTTCGAGAGCTGCCTGTGCCTCTTCACGGCTAAAGCTAGTACGTCCCTCTTCTTGCATAGTTTGCTCAAGAGAGGAAAGCTGCTCAGTTGTCACTCCGATTAAAAATTCTTGAAACGCCAACTGTTCATCTTCGACTAGATTCTCTCTCGAAAAGAAATCTACGAATTCTGGGTCGCATCCTGATTGCAGGAGTCGCAGCACTTCACCCATTCCCATCAAAGTCCCGCCGCTTACGTGAACACGCCTGCGCGCATCCCAGGTGGCCTGCAGCAGTGGGAAATATTTCCTGGGCGCCCACTGGTGGAAGTTGCCCCAGGCATCCACTAAGTGAGTTACAGCCCTCGTCCGCAGCTTTATCTCTAGCTTCTCGTCCATCCCAATGAGGCCCAAAACTTCTTCGGCAAGAAGAGTGAAAACACACCCGAAAAGTCGGTCGTCGATAGTTTCTTGTACTGCCGAGACATCAATCCCGCCTTTCTGAGCCTCTTTGCAAATGTGGCGCAGTAAGCGCCAGAGGTTTAGTTCGGCCATCACCAATGTCTTCCCTACAAGGGCTCTGGTCGGTTGGAAAAGGGGGAAGGTCGAGTCGTCAGCGGTGGCGAGTAGATTGACCAAGGTGTCCAGGTCGCGAGTTTTTCCGCCAAGAACTTTCTCCTCTAGAACAGGAGGATATGCGCGTAGTGCCTCAGAGACTTTGGCTACTCGGGCGACATGCTCAGTAATCGTCACCTGAAAGGTGTTCGATTCAGGATGTTCTGAATCTTCTAGGATTTGCCACAGCTGGTGAATCGCTTCCTGTTCCACTTTAGGAAGTGGACAATCAGGGCCTAGGTCGGGAGGGGTGGAAGAGCTCAAGTGGAAAATTGGCGGTCTCCAGCATCTCCGAGACCGGGAAGTATGTATCCCTTTTCGTTCAACTGATGGTCGATTCCGCAAAGGAAAATTGCAACATCCGGGTGGGTAGCGGAAAGTTTTTCAACGCCTTCAGGGGCTCCGAGAATTCCCAAGAACCGCACTTCTGTTGCCCCCCATTCTTTCACTACTTGAACGGCGTCACATGCGGATCCTCCAGTTGCAAGCATGGGGTCGAGAACTAGAGCTAGGTCGGGAGCCGGATTGGGCGTTGCTGGTGAGTAATAAATCTCGGGTTCTAGTGTTGTTTCGTTACGGGCATAGCCGAGGTGGCGGATATCGGCTTCAGGAAGCAGGCGGGATAAGGCCTCTGTCATTCCTAATCCAGCTCTGAGCACAGGTACAAGTGAAGTGCGGGAGCTCAATTCGATCCCCTCGCAAGGGCCAAGGGGTGTTTCTACTGTTTTCGGGGTTGTGGGGATATCGGCAGTCGCTTC
>DNPI01000006.1 GCA_003501525.1 Planctomycetota bacterium | reverse complement strand
GATCCTCGTGCTATTTGGTATGTAGCTCGCGGGATACTTGGTGTCCTTGGATTCGACCTGCGAAATCCTTACCCGCTTGAAAAACAAAAAGCATTTCTTGTGCCGGGAATCGTCCCAGAAAGCTATCTAGAGTCACTAGAAAAAATCCCTACCTGGGATGCGTGGGACCCTGACAAGGATCGGTGGTATGGAGACCTAGGAGAAGAGGTGTGAAGGGCGACACTCTCTCCAACTGGATTGCTGGGCAGGCTGTAGAGGCGGCTGGAAGTGAAAGAATTGAGAACCTGGACCCCCGTGATGGCACTCTCATTAACACAATTCCTTGTTCTGGCCCTAAAGACGCCGAGGTGGCGGTTAGCGCGGCATCTTCCTGTATGGAGCAAGGGGGAGGTGGCCAAGGAGGGGCGGGTGGCCTGAATGTTGCAGATAGATCCGCGTTGCTTCGGAGTGTTGCGGACAGCGTTGAGAGGCGATTGGAGCAGTACGCAGAGGCTGAGTCTCGAGATACCGGCAAGCCATTAGAGGTAGCCATGGAAGTTGACATCCCTAGAGGGGTTGAGAATCTTCGCTTTTTCGCTCAGGCGATAGAGGAGAGGCAACCGATGAGTTTCTCTAGCGCAAGCTCGGTCAACGAAGTATTGGATCGCCCTGTGGGTTCTGTTGCTCTTATTACTCCATGGAACTTTCCGTTCCATCTCCTGACATGGAAACTAGGCCCTGCCATTGCCATGGGAAACGCGATTGTGGCGAAGCCGAGCGAACTTACTCCAACCACAGCGACCATGTTGGCAGAAGAGTTCACCGGAGCAGGAGCACCGGATGGTTTATTTAATATTTTGCATGGAAAAGGAGCAGAAGCCGGCGATGCATTGGTGCGTAGCGAGAACATAAATGCAGTTTCGTTTACCGGGGGCACTGCCACGGGTAGAACTATCGCTGAAGTTGCTGCACCTCTTTTGAAGAAGGTGAGTCTTGAATTGGGAGGCAAGAATCCTTCGGTGGTTTTTGCTGATTGTGAATTTTCCTCTACTCTCGAAGGAATTGCTAAGGCAGCATTCTTTAACAGCGGCCAGGTTTGCTTGTGTGGCTCGCGTATCCTTGTTGAGGATGCCCTTCATGATGCTTTGGTCGAGTCTTTAGTGGAACAAGCTGCGCAATGGTCTGACCGTATTGGTCCTCTTATTACTAAAGAGCACCGAAATAAAGTGGCTTCTTATGTGGCACTCGCGGCGAAAGATGGAGGGAGGATTATGTGTGGAGGTGAAGAAGAAAGCCCCGAAGATGGTGCTTGGTTTGCTCCTACTGTTATTTGTGGCTTGGAGCACTCAAGTAGAACTGCGCAGGAAGAGATATTCGGGCCGGTGGTGACCATTCACCCATTTAAGGACGAAGACGAAGCTCTTCAACTGGCGAATGACACTGATTTTGGGCTTGCTGGGACTATTTGGACTTCGGATATGGTTCGTGCTCAGCGGTTTGCCCAGAAGATGGAGACAGGGATGGTCTGGGTTAACACTTGGAATGAACGTGATCTTCGTGTCCCATTTGGTGGCATGAAACAGAGTGGATCGGGTCGGGAGGGAGGCCGATGGTCGATGGATTTCTTTAGCGAGGCACGGAATGTGTGTGTGAAACAATGAGTACAGGTCGCATTGTTGCGGGCTGTCTCGCCCCACATCCTCCGCACTTGGTCTACGCGACTAATCCTGAGCAGAACGAGCCTCGGTCGAGTGGAGCAGGAGCTTGGCAGGGCTTGCTCGATGGGTATGTCAACTTGCGTAAAAGTTTGGAGTCGAAGGACTATGACGTTTTGGTTGTGCACACCCCGCACTGGCGAACGGTCGTCGGTCATCATGTTTTAGCTTGTCCCTCTTTTAATGGATATTCGGTGGATCCGGTTTTCCCGAATCTTTTTCGTTACCGCTACGACTTGCGTGTCGATGTTGAGCTAGCGGAAGCAATTGCTAAGGAAGGAGCTGATGCAGGCCTTGTCACCAGCGCTATGCGTAACCCTGATTTCAGAGTGGATTATGGAACACTTACGTGCTGCCATTTAGTGCGCCCTGAATGGGATTTGCCCATCGTTGCTATCTCCTCTAATCGAGCTTACACCTATTTCAGCTCGGAATATGGCGACCGCGAAATGCTTACTCTCGGCGAAGCAACTCGGAAGGCTATTGAGGCAACAGGCCGCCGGGCCTTAGTGCTAGGTTCCTGCTCGCTGAGCCATCGCCATTTCACGGAAGAACCGGAAGATCCCGAGGACCCCACATTTGAAAGGATTTATAACCGGAATCAATCTTTGTGGGACGAAAGAGTGCTCGAACATATGAGACGAGGTGATTGCGCGACGCTTCTCGCTGAGATGCCGGACTTCATTGATCAAGCAGTGAGTGAATGCGTGGAAGGTTCACTGACTTGGCTTTTAGGTGCCCTTGGAATCCCCGACTGGCCCGCCACTGTGCATGGCTATGGCACTGTTATTGGGACTGGAAATGCTGTTGTCGAGTGGAGTCCCAAGCCGGAACTCGCAAAGGAAGAGATGGCATGAGTGGGAGCATCCCAAGAGCTCTACTTCTTCCCGGAAAGCCCCAAATCCTTTTGGACCCAGATGGGAATCCGGGTTGGCGCAGCTTGCATGATTCAATGCGTGCAGTCGGCGATTCACTCAGAGAGGAGGGTGTTGAATTACTTGTTTTGTACAGCACTCAGTGGACCAGCATCATTGGCCATCAAATCCTCGCTGATCCTGCTCCAAAGTGGTCGAAGGTCGATGAAGATTTTCATTCGCTTGGAACAATTGATTACCAGCTACGAATGGACGCTGAATTCGCTGACCTTTGGTGTGAAAAGGCTCTCGCTCGAGGACTAACAACTCGGCAAGTTGCGTACGAGGGTTTCCCTGTTGATACAGGCACCCTCGTTGCTTTGAAGTTGCTGGACCCGGAGAATCAAATTCCGGCCTGCGTTGTTTCTTGCAACATGTATGCCGATCGCGCAGAAACAGTGATATTGGGAAAGGCAACACGCGATGCCGTGGAAGTGTCCGGTCGCAAGGCCGCTGCCGTTGCCGTCTCGGCCTTAAGCAATCGAATGTGGACTGAGTGGATTGAGCCAAGCGATGACCGAATTCACTCGGCAAAGGACGATGAATGGAATCGGAAACTGCTCCAGATCTTGGGCCAAGGGCGACTCGAAGATGTCAGTCAGTTGGCAAGAGAATTTAGTGAAGAGGCTCATGGTGATCAGCGTTTTAAGGCTATCTGGTGGCTTTCTGCATTGATGGGAGAATCCAACGCCTTTCTTGGTGAAGTTGTTGACTATCAAGCCGTGTGGGGGAGCGGCGCAGCTGTTGTGGGGCTGACCCCCGCAGCGGGAGACTCTGCTGACCTGGAATATGACGAAGACGACGCCCAAACTTGGGGAGGAGATAGAGAGGTGCTTGCAGGCTCCTCCGAGAGCTAGCCATGAGTGAACAAGAAATCCGTTCTGACAATGCCCCAGATCCTGTGGGTGCCTATCCACACGCTCGCAGAGCAGGGGAGTTCCTTTTCCTTTCAGGGGTTGGACCTCGTCAGCCCGGTACAGATGAGATTCCTGGGGGCCCTATTTGTGACTCAGCAGGCGGTGCTTTGGATTATGACGTTGTGGCGCAAACTGAAGCAGTAGTGGCCAATGTGCGCACTATTTTGGAGGCGGCGGGAAGTTCGCTCGACAAGGTAGTGGATGTCACTGTTTTTTTGGTCAACATGGAAAAAGACTTTGCCGCCATGAACCAGGTTTGGGCTAGCCACTTTGAAAGTGTTGGGGCTGCTCGGACGACAATTGAGGTGGGAGCATTGCCGACCCCTATTGCTGTCGAATTCAAGGTGACAGCTTTAGCATGAAGTTTCATGACATTTCCCCAACGCTCTCTGAGCGCATAGGAGTGTTCCCAGGAGATGTTCCATTTTCTCGGGCCGTGAGTCACTCAATTGATGAAGGTGACCATTTGGATCTTTCTTGTGTGACTACTACTTTGCACGTTGGAGCCCATGCCGATGCTCCATCTCACTATGTTGGCGGTGGCGAGGATATTGGAGAACGAAGCTTGGAGCCCTATTACGGGCCTTGCCAAGTCATGGAGGTTGCAGTGGCTCCAGGGGCGCGAATCTTGCCTAGCGATTTGCAGGCAGAAGTCGAGGCTCCGCGAGTGCTGCTAAAGACGGGTTCGTTTCCTGATCCGGAAAATTGGAATGGAGATTTCGCTTCTTGTTCTCCGGATCTAATCGATTTCTTTCATGATTCTGGAGTGGTTTTGGTAGGCATTGATACTCCTAGCGTCGATCCCGAGCAGGACAAAGAACTCCTTAGCCATGCCGCAGTTGCGCGACATAACCTCTCGCTTTTGGAAGGTTTAGTGCTCGGAGATGTGGCAGCGGAGATTTACCACCTCGTGGCTTTCCCTCTAAAAATAAAAGGCGCAGATGCTTCGCCTGTTAGAGCGGTTTTAATCGAGGAATAGCGATCTGTGCAGGTGCCGCCCTTTGCTTATTCGGGCCGATCTTCGTCAGAAAGCCCTAACTCTGCCTTGACATCAACAGGCCCTCTCCAGATAGAGTTAATCGCTGTGGAGCAAAGATCTGCAAGCTCGGGCCAATCCTCAGCAGTCGCCTTCCGTAAGTGACGCAAGGACTGCACCACAATGCGGGCTACACGAACAAAATCCCCAGGGCTGGCCGAGGTGTATCGCTCTAAATCGCGGAAATCCTTTCCTTGGGAATACGCGTGAAGGGCTGGACTCATTCCAGGCTCGAGAGAGGTTAAAGAACCATGCAGTCCAACTTCTAATTCAGCGTCTAGAGTCCGATCTAGTACTAAACGAGCCTTTTGGAAAATTGTCCGCATTGGACGAAGTCCATCTGTAGGCCATTTTTCTCTTCTTCTCCCTTCGTGAAAGATGGCTCCCACCACACCGCAGAGTTGAGCAGGGTCGGCTTTCTCCAAAATACCCTCAAACAGAAGCTCGGTTAATTCAACCGGATGGCCGTGAAGCCCAGTTGCTGTGTGTCCTCGCGGAAGTACTTCGCGCTCTCCTCGGATATATCCAAGGTTTTCTAGGAAAGTCATTCGCCGACCCACTAATTTCCT
>DNPI01000153.1 GCA_003501525.1 Planctomycetota bacterium | reverse complement strand
CATTTCCGGAGTCAATCATGACTGGAAAGTTCAGCTTGTTCTTGCGGATGTGCTTTCGGAGCGTGAGATACGCAGGGATTGGATTCCCGTCCTTGTCCACAACTTCGGGCTCTGCGTCTTTGTGTTCGGTGCGGTTCGAATTGATCCCAAGAATTAGGACATCCTCTCCAAACTGTTTGCGCATCGCTGCCATCTTCTTTTCGCCGGCGTAGCCCTTCACCATGTAAGGGCAGGTCATAGAGTGGAATACTAAAACGCCAACGCGCCCGTCTAAAACACGGCCTAGATCGGTGACCTTGCCATCAAGACTCGCGATAGGGAGGTTTTCAAGCGGTAGTTCCATGCCAACCTTGAATAGGGCAGGTGCTTTCTCTTTGCGTGAAGCCTCTTCTCCATTCTGGGCATAAAGGGGGCTCGCTAAGAGCGTAAAAGCGAATAGACGGGTGGCGCGAATCATGGCTATATCTTAAGCAAACTGCTTGTGAGCGGAGGATTCTTCTCGTTAGGCCTGGAACTGGTATCGCTCCAAGAGATTGCGAGTTGCAAGAATCCCTTCCTCCTCGGAGAGGTTACTCCCTTCGTATTCAATGCCAATCCAGCCGGAGTAGCCGGCCGCTGTCACAATTTCTAGCATGCGGCTGTAATTCGTACGAGTCTCGTTCCCTTCATGGTCAAAGTCATGACTTTTGGCGCTGACTGCTTTCGCGAACGGCATTAGTTCTTTTACTCCTTGGTAGCGGTCATACCACTGCCCTCCACCAAGATGAAAATTCCCGAAATCAGGGAGAGTTCCTGCCCCGGGGTGGTCAACCGCCTGAATGACTTCGGCGAGCCAACTGCCATCCGACGAGAGGCCTCCATGGTTTTCGACAATAACGTGAAGGTTGAAGGCGGAGGCTCTTTCACAGAGCGCTCTCAGGCCATCTGCAGCAAAATTCGCCTGCTCCACACGAGATCCGGAACTTGCTGCATTCACGCGTATGGAATGGCAGCCGAGATGCTGGGCTGCAGCAAGCCAGCGTACGTGATTTTCCACGGCTTGCTTCCTTTTCTGAGAATCCGGATCGCCAAGGTGACCTTCACCGTCGCACATAATCAACAAGCTTCGAACGCCAGCGTCGTCGCAGCGCATTTTGAGTTCGTTTAAATATGAATTATCTTTTTCTTTTCTTTCGAAGAAGGAATTGACGTATTCAACAGCTCCTATTCCCCAACTTGCTGCCTTAGCCGGAAATTGCATGTTAGTGAGGTCTCCATTGCGCAGTGAGCGATGGAGAGACCACTGAGCAATAGAAATCGAATATCGCGAAGCTTTAAGTGGTTGCCGGACTTCAGCTGCGCAGCTTGGAAGGGCGATTCCAAGGGCTCCCCCACTGGTCAAAGAGATAAAATTCCTGCGATTCAAGAGTCTCATGGTTTCTCGACCGCAGGAGGCCGCGCCTCAGCAGGGAGCAGCGCTTCAACTTCTAGCACTTGATTCTTAAATATTCCGCGAAGGAAATCTCCGACTCGGGGCAAATCATCCCAGGATTCATCAGGCATTTGAGCCAAAGTTTGTTTTCCATCTTCAGTCTGAATCTTAAGCGGGGAAATCGCTACGACCTCTCCGCCATGTCGACCAGCTTGGGGCTTGAGCCGGTGGAATTCAAAGATTCGACCAATACGTTGCCCAAGGTCGGCTTGGAGAGCAATGAGGAAATCTTCTTGACCGGCCTCTTGTTCGCGACAGGCCCAGGCAAGGAAGGGTTCAATTCGGGCAAGCTTCTCCTCTAGACGTGGAAGCGTTTCCGAGCTCATCAGCCAAGCTAAGGTGTCCGCGGCCGTTAGCGAAGTGCATCTGCTGATTAGCGAGTTGATGCAGTCAATTTCAGCGCTGTCTATAGGCTTTCCACTGGCCTCCATTTCCCATTTGTAGGCCTCTCTCCAGTGTCCAAGGTCAACGGTTTCTTTTTGTGTTTGTGGTAAACGGGGCTCTTCGGCCGTGAGGTCGAAGTCAGAACTTCCAGGTTCGAGGCCTAGCGCTGCTTCTAGGTCGCCGAAGGCATCTTCGAGAGAGGATCCCTGCGCGCGCTGTTCATCGAATGCTTCTAGGGCATCTTGAATTGTTCGCAGGGGAACTTTGCCTTCTGCGGAAGCGTCCTGTGCAGGAGCGGCGCTTGGCTGCTGAACCCATATTGGCAGAAGGCGACGCACTTTTTCCAAATCAATGCTTGTTTCGAAGGCAAGAGTATCAAGGCAACTCGCAAGTCCTTCGCTTTTGACTGTCTCCGCGAGCCGGTCTAGGTCCCATCCTTTCTGGTCTGCAAACAGAGTGGCAAGAGATTGCTCCGCCACCTCTGGTGTAGGCCTGTCGTCCGGAGCCTCCAGGAAAGGCGCGAAAATACTTTCGCATTCCTTTTGGGAAATTCTCCCGCGTGGGCTTCGTGCTCGTATTGCTGCCAGATCTTTGGTGACAGCATCAACCAAACCAGGGCTTTGAACTGCAAGGATTCCCGGGAGCGGAATGTGCACATAATCCCCTTCGAGGGCAAACCGCCCAATCCAGAGGGAATCCTCCGGAGAATCATCGATTCCAGGCCATGGGCTTACTCGAATAGAACGCCCACTCCAAAGGTCCTCAAGTATCGCTGTTTCAGCGTCAAGGCTTGCCTGGAATATCCCAAAAAAGGAATCCAAGAGCCTGCTCCAACGGTCTTCCTCTTCGAGGGAGGGAGGCGACCAGGCGACTACAGGCGGAGTTCCAAGCGCAGAAGGCTGATGCTCCAACAGAAACCATTGCTGGAAGCGAGGCAGCATGGCCGGGCTTGGTCCGAGGGGGGAGAAATGGAGAATTTCCTCGCGCCACTCTTCGGCGAGCGAAGTGTTTGCCATCACTCGCTCTTCCATCTCAAAGAGCAGACTGGCGAAGGGGTTTTCGGGTGACATGGAGAAAGGCTTAAGATGCCACCATGGAAGATAGCCTTATCCAAAGCCTCCACGGAATGGACGCTTTCGGATTGGCGCTTTTGGCCTTTGGTGGAGTTGCTGGGTTCTTCAGGGGCATCGCGCGCCAGTCTACTCGGACCCTTGCCTTGACAGGTGGCTTGGTTGCGGCATCTCTCACTTCCATGCCCTTGTCATCACTGGCTGCGGACTTGGGCGGGGCAGAGCGCGGGCCATTTTTGGCGGCTGTTTTCAGTTGTTCTATTTTTTTGGTGGCTTGGCTTGCTTGCGCTTTGATAGCAAGGGTAACGGTCAAACTGGTTCCATCTGCGGGGTCCCTTGAAGGCAGACTCGGGGGAGCGTTCATTGGCCTCGCCGGAGGCTTTGTGCTCTGGCTTGTTGCGGCTGGGATGGTGCTGTCGTTTGGTGCGCCAAGTGGCTGGGAAAACACGCTGACGCAAACCTGGGTCGAAGCGCTACACCCATTGTTGAGTTCAGTTCCTTCGGCTTTGCAGCCGGGGTTCTTGGAGCCGTTTATGTGTGGATTGGCTGACTGCTCGTGTCAGTGACACTTAAAAATCCCAAGCAAATGACATGGAGTATTCCCTTTGCTGGGTATTAAGAGATAGGGAAAGCACTGGGTCTGTGGGAGCAAACACCCGCTGGAGGAAGATCGCTGCAAAATTGCCAAGAGCAGCTCCCGCGAGAACGTCGGAGGGGTAGTGTGCTCCTGCTTCAACCCGGGCCCATGCGCATCCGATTGCTGCGATATCCCCCATTAGAGTGACAGAGTCGGTCAAAGGGTTATTTAGACCAGCAGCGCCAAAAGATTCCCTAGCCGAGGCCGAATAGGCAAAGGCACGTGTGGCGTGCTGTGAAGGCCAGGAGGGGCTACCCGAGACAGGGTGTGGGCGATCCCTGTCAACTAACGCTTTTAACCCTCCTGCGGTTTCTGTTGATGAAATGGCTGCGCCGTAACCAAGGGCAACCTGTTGCCAGGGTCGCGGCCTATTTCCGTAAACATAGAAATTAGAGAGAATTGCCAAGTCCATGCTGCGGTGTGCAAGAGTGCGTAATGAGTCGCTTTTTTCTTGAGCCCGAGAAGTGGTTTGAAAAATTGGAGCATGTTCTTGCGCCCAATCAGACACTGTTTCGTCTGCGTTTAAAATGAGGAATCCGGCAGAGGCTGCAGCAGGTATCCAGGTTCGAGAATCAGTGGCAGCTTCCCAGGCAGCTTGAGGAGCCCGAGCGGTGCTGGGGATAGTGTTAAGGGTTCCCGCGCAAGAGCTCAACGCACTCAAAAGGACACATCCCCTAATAACGGTAAGCACGGTTACTTGCTGTCAGAGTCAGTTCGGAAAGTGCCGGAGGGGGGACTCGAACCCCCACTCCCTTGCGAGAATCGGATTTTGAATCCGACGCGTCTGCCATTCCGCCACTCCGGCGAGCGGCACATCCTGCCTCTCTCCTTCTGGTGGGTCAACCATCAGTCTGACATAGAGTGACAAGGCCGCTTGGGTTGATTCGAATTCCTTCCGCCCTGGACGCTAAGTCTTGGCTGCTAATGGATAATCCAGGGGCTAGCTCGATTGCCTGGGTGCTTGGGATTGCAATGTCAGGGCAAGCTTGGGATAGCCATTTGTGCGCACGGAGATTGAGCGCTTCCTTGCACGAGGTGGGAGAGTCTTCCCCGTCGGCGTTTTTAACGGGCGCGAATTCTTCATCGCGATCGCACATTTGCACGATAACATTTTCAGCGAGTGGTAGTGCGTCAAAGACAAAGGTTTCAAACTTTACGGCCTCTGTTTCAACTTTTTCTCCGGCGGCATTCAGCGCGCTGACGGCTTTTCGTGCTGGGTGAAGTGGCAACCGAGCTTCGGCCATTTCTTGAGCGAAATCCAAGTCAAAAGCATGGACAGCGATATTGCCAGCTCGATACGACAAAGCGCCGTCAGGGTCTCTTTGATTCTGAAAATCCGAAGAGAGGTCGGAGTACTCAAGGCAGCACGTTTGGTCATTGCGGACTGCTATTAGGCCAACTTTTTCTCCTGGCTCTGTCTTTTCTACGACTTTGACAGACATCTTCGCTTGAGCCAAAAGGTGGTGTCCCAGGAAAGCAGGATCCCCCATGCGGACTAGCGGGTTATCTATCTGGCAATAAAAAAGGATGTCCGCGCCTTGCTCCTTAAGGGTTTGAAATAAACCGGCGTTTTTTAGGGCTTTGTAGAACCCACCATGCCCGTCAGGGCTTCGTAAGAGCCGATTAGGAGAAGCCAGGAGCAGCTGTCCTGATGGGCTCAGCGCTGGCAGGGTTCCTTGGCAAGCCAAGTAGACTTTTTCGGGGTTTAGACCGAACCAGTTGTTACGGTCAAAAAAACTTTTTGTTTCCTGATGGTTTTCGGGTCCTGTTTGAATAACCCAAGCTATTTCGCGGTTCGCCAGTTCGCCGAGTCGTCTAATCTGGCCAGCGAGGATTTCGAAAAGAGTTGTTTCTGCTACTGGGCCAATGGAAAAGGCGCCCTTTGGCCCGGAGCAACCAAGACGTGAAGCTTGCCCTCCAGCTACTGTCGCTATTGCAAGGCGTCCGTTCTGGATGGCTGCCCACCCCGCGTTAGCGGCCTCTTCATTGCCAGGGCGGTTAGAGGGCGGGGTTAATGGCGGTGGAGCGACAGATCCAGTGGGCGGGCTGGGCTCTAGAGCAAGCGCGGATTTTTGCGCGTCCAGCGCACCCCAGTCCAACTGGGAAAGGTCTCTGAGGAGGTCGGCTTCAGGTTCTGGGCCAAGTTGACGTGCGAGATTAAGGACGGACTCGAGCCCGCGCTCCTTAAGGGCTTCAAGCGTCTCCGGTTCTGTTGCCATTTAGGCGTCGTCGTCTCCGATTCTATCCAGCGCCTTTTCTAGCAAGCCAACGAGAAGATACAGCTTCTTTTCGAGTATCAACTGCCGCCGTGTCATTTTCTCTACGATTGGGGGCAACAGAGCTTCAAGCGCGTAGTTGTTGACCATGTTGATTATTTCTGCGCGAGAAGCATCAGGGAGTTTGTGAAAGTGATAGTGGTAGGCGTTGTCGAGAAAGTCCTCGGTGAAGTGGAGTGACTCTTCTGTTATGTGTTTTACTTCTTCGGGGTCGTGTTCGATCTTGTAAACATCGCGACGAAATGTACGAAGAGCATCGGCGAATTTTTGCTTCATGTGTGTGCTTTGAAAACCAAGGAGACGTTGTGACCGCCAAATCCTAGTGAATTAGAGAGGGCAGCTTGAATTGATCGCTCCCTGGCATCTCCAGGGACGTAGTCGAGGTCGCAACCGGCTTCTATGTCTGGGTTCGTGCAGTTGCGAGTTGGATGAATTGCGCCTTGGTGAATGCTGAGAATAGTGGCGATGGCTTCTACTCCAGCAGCTGCGCCAATGAGGTGGCCAATCATAGACTTGGTAGATGATATCCACGCATTCTTGGCAGCATCGCCAAGCGCCAGGTGCAGCGCTAATGTTTCCACCTTATCGTTTAGCTGGGTTGAAGTGCCGTGTGCGTTGATGTACCCAATGTCCTCAGGAGAGCATTGGGCGTCCCGGAGAGCTTCGGTGATAGCAGCAGCTGGTCGCCTGCCTGTTGAGTCTGGCGCGGTAATGTGCCCCGCATCGTCGGTTTGGGCGAAGCCGGCCATTTCGCAGTAAATTTTTGCGCCGCGCTTCTTTGCGGCCTCCATTTCTTCGAGAACAAAAACTCCCGCACCCTCTCCCATTACAAAGCCGTTGCGCTCCACGTCAAAGGGGCGGCAGGCCTCGCC
>DNPI01000056.1 GCA_003501525.1 Planctomycetota bacterium | reverse complement strand
GCTGAAGGATTAAGACGTGGCGGCCAGTCCTTTGCAATGTATGAATCCGGACTGCGAACAGAGGTGCGCAAAGACCTTCTGCTCGACCGACTGACCTTAGCCACCCGAGTAGCTACTGATGCTCGCATCCAAGGTGCTTTCGAAGCCGAATACGGCCCTGCGGGTGTAAAGACCGAAGTTCGCCACATTCTCTTCATGCCCAATGTCTTGCGAGCTGAAAAAGTACGTGCAGGAGCACAGCCCGCTGACCTTGACATGGCAACCCTGAAAGCAGAGGCAAGGTCGCTAGCAAACGAAACCCGCAAAGCAATTTTGCATCTTGCAGACGATACTAAGAAGAAAGGAGGGGCTAGCGAAATAGCGGCCAATCTTAACTTTCAGGCTCTCGCCAAAGAGAGATCTCACGACAGGGTCTCCAGGGAAACCGGCGGCCTCATTGCCCACTATGGAGGCCGAATCTATGGAGATGTCTTTGGCGCAACTGTCAAAAACCTGCAACCCGGTGACTTGTCCAATGTGATCGAAACTGGAGCTGGGTTTCACATAGTAATGGTTGACTCCAGAGTGAGAACTCAGCTCGAAGATGTAAAAGCTTTACTTGTGAAACAGATACTGGCAGCACCGCCTTCAATGCATGAGAAATCTTCGTATCTGCAGGCTCTGCAAAGTAAAGCCAAAATCCAAATGTGGTAGGAAGCCTACGAAGTCTGATACATATCGAGCTTCGCTATTTCGTTTGCAACAACGACCGGGACTAAATGATCAAGATTGCCCCCATCACGGAGGGTTTTTCTAACCAGCGTAGAAGAACAGGAATGCTCTTTCATCGAGAGCATCACAGCTTTGAACAACCCTCGTAGGTTTTCTGGCAACTGACTTTTCATCTCCTCCAAGGTCTCTGCACCTTTTCCGCCACGCGGGCAGACTGCAAAGCTCGCTCGATGAAACACTTCTTCGACGTTTTTCCATTCCACCAAACGGCCTAAACAGTCAGCGCCAATAAGTAGAGTAAAGTTGGCCCCTGGATATAAGATTTCCAAATCTCGCAAAGTATCGACTGTCCAAGAGGTACCTTCCCGCACAATTTCTCCCGCATAAATTTCCTCCGCTTCTCTTTCTTGTATCACGCATTCCAGCAGGGCGACTCTTTCCTCAGGAGCAGCACCATCCATCGATGGTTTCCCTGGCGAATGCCAAGCCGGAGCCCAAAGAAATCGATTGGGGCTAAGTTCCTCCCTTGCGCAATTCGCCATCGCCAAATGACCACAATGGACCGGGTCAAAAGACCCTCCGAAAATTACAACGCGCATTCCTTTACAGTTCCGCAGCCAAGCGCGAAACGGCCTCGTCAAGGGGAATCTTTTCCTCTTCGCCGTTGACCATATCCCGAAGGAGAACAACTCCTTGCTCCCTTTCATCGGGCCCAATTACAAAAACGAAAGGAACCGAGAGGCGATTGGCTTCCTTGAATTGAGCTTTGGCAGAGCGATTTCGATAATCGATAGCTGTAGACAAACCAGCCGACCTGCACTCATGGGCAGCTGCAAAGGCAGCCTCCCTGTCTTCTTCCCCGATTGCCAAACAATATACCGCAGGCGCAAAAGCTGCTTGCGCAGCAATCACATCGGCATTCGCGGGAAGACCCATTTCTTCCATGGCCAATTCTGTAGACGTAAAACCAGCAGCAAAACCAATCGCAGGCGTGGGCGGTCCCCCGAGCAGTTCCACGAGGCCGTCGTATCTCCCGCCTCCGCATAAAGCCGACCGAGCCCCTAGAGGTGGGTAGTGAATTTCGAAAACTGTTCTTGAGTAATAATCCAAACCTCGAACCAAAGAGCCATCAATCTTCGGCTTTCGCCCTAAACGTTCAAGGCCCATTAAGAAAGCGGTGTGGTGCTCAGAAGCTTCTTTGCCCATCACGGTGGTCAAAGCAGGAGCCCCCTGATTGCCAGATATACAGGCATCGTTCTTGCAATCAAGCAAGCGAAAGACATTACGCTTAAATCGTGAGCGACAATCTTCACAGCGGGCATCCAAATGTGGCTCAAAATATGAAAGAAGCGATTGTCTCCATTCTGCTCTGTCTGATTCGTCACCCATCGTGTTAACACGAGCTTCAAGTTCGGGGCCAAAGCCGAGTGCTTCAAAAAATTGCATCGCTCCATCAACAATTTCTGCATCCAAAAGCGGGCTCTTAGATCCAAAAACTTCAACTCCAAATTGCTGAAACTGTCGCTCCCGACCTTTTTGCGGACGTTCGTAGCGAAACATTGGCCCCATGTAGAACCACTTCTGGAATGGAGCCGAAGCAGGGCAGCCTGCCTCAATATAAGCTCTCACCACGCCAGCCGTACCTTCGGGCCGAAAGGTCCAAGAGTCTTCTGACGCCTCTCCTCGGCGCAACACTGTGAACATTTCTTTTTCTACAACATCACTCTGATTACCCAAAGAACGAGAGAAAAGTTTGGTTTCCTCGAAGAGCGGAGGACGTATCTCTCCATATCCTCCACGGCGTGCGACCTCACGCGCAGCCTCCTCCATCAGAAGAGTGCGTAGCAGATTTTCTGGTAAGAGGTCGCGGGTCCCTCTTGGTGCGTGAAAGGAAGCTGAAGCCATGACCTGCCAACATGATAAGAAGACTCGACCCCCATCCTCAATAGTCCCGTTGGGCGTTGACGAGGCTTTAGCGGCCTCTTAACCTTCTCTCTCACCGGCTAACCAGCCCCACTACTCTCCATATGAAAAAGCGAATCCGTATTTTCGCCGTCCTCTCCCTCGCAATAGGCTTCTTAGGGCTGGGCGCTTGCTCAGTTCCCCTTGCCGCTGGCAAAGTCGCATTTGATGGGGTTTATACCATTGCAACTCCCGCCCATTTGGTACACAGCGAAAACACCTATGGGACGGACATGATTTCCTCGGAAACTAATCAAAAAGTCGCAAAGGATATCAACCAAAAGTATCAAGTGTTTCATCGTGACCTTTCTCACATGTATAACACTTTTTCGAAGCTGTTCTTCAACCACGACAAGGACGACCCATATCTGAGGTAGAGATACACCCCTCAGCTTTTTAACCCCCACCACTGGTGGGGGTTTTTTCATGCTCTGGCCAATCTCCCGACCAAACAATCGTTTTGGCTGGCACATTTTTCAACTGAAAGCCT
>DNPI01000070.1 GCA_003501525.1 Planctomycetota bacterium | reverse complement strand
ACATTTCCGGGTACCCGGCGGCGGCCGAAGGTGGTAGATCCGTTGAAGGTCACTGTCCCTCCCTATTGGCCTGACACTCCTGTGGTGAGGGCCGACATAGCTCGAACCTACGACAACATTGTTGCTATGGACGCCAAGGTGGGGGAGTTAGTGGAGGAACTGAAGGATGCTGGTCTTCTGGAGACCACGGTGATTTTCTTTTTCAGTGACCATGGGGTCGGGCTTCCTCGTGGCAAGCGGTGTATATACGATTCCGGCACTAAGGTGCCTTTGGTTGTTTGCGTACCGGAAGGGAGCGCGCTTGTCAGTCATCGTCCGGTGAGCTTTGTGGATTTCGCACCTTCGGTCCTTTCGTTTGCGGGCATAGAGGCTCAACCCTGGATGGCCGGCAGGGCCTTTGCAGGGCCACTCAAAAAGCCCGGGACCGGGCTGGTTTTCTTTCATGCGGATCGCATGGATGCTGAACTTGACCGTACCCGAGCGGTTACCGATGGCCGGTACCGCTACGTTCGGAACTACATGCCCGAAAAGCCCCGCATCTATCCGGTGGCTTACGCTGAGTTCATTCCGATGACCGCCGAAATACATGCTCTTCGAGCATCGGGCGAATCTAATTCTGCTCAGTGGCAGATTATGGACGCTGGGAAACCCGCCGAAGAGCTTTATGACACTTCCACCGACCCTCACGAAGTTGAAAACCTTATCGCGAATCCGGAAATGACCGAAGTGGCCTCGCGATTGCGCATTGCCCTCGAGAAATGGATGGAAGAGACAGGAGACTTGGGCCTCCTGGGCGAGAACGAAATGCTCAAGGAACGGCTTTTGCCTCCTACTGGCGGCCCTGTTCTGACCGCCGTCCCTTGCCTAGGATCCGACCGTTCTGGAAACGCATGGTTCACTTCCAACACTCCTGGTGCCTCCATTGGCTGGCGTTGGAAAGGAGAATCGGGGTGGCGTCCGTTTTCGGCTCCTTTCCCGATGAGAAAGGGTGGAACCCTCCAGGCCATTGCTCATCGAATTGGGTTTTCGCCCAGTTCCGTGGTTGAATTTAGAGTGGACACTCTCTAGACATGCTTAGTCTGACTAAGGCTCTACGCTTGTTTCTAATTCCGTTTAGGGTTTTAAAGGGGTTGGTCTTCAATCGCAGATCTTTTCTTCACCAAACTGGTTGGATCAAAAGCCAAGTTGACGGAAGGCCTTTGGCGGTAGATGGGGAGAGTGTTCCGTGGATGAATTACCCGATTATTTCTTTTTTGCGGGAACGAATCCCTGCTGACGCAATTGTTTTCGAGTTTGGCGCTGGTGCCTCGACAGAGTTTTTTGCGAAGTATGGTGAGCGTGTTGTCAGCATTGAACATGATGCTCTTTGGTTTAAGGAAGTGAAGGAATCTCTACCAGAGAATGTTGTTCTGGAGCATGTTCCTCTTGATGCAGGAGACACCTATCCCAGTTTCATTACAGAGCATCCTGAGTCCTTCGACCTCGTCATTGTCGATGGGCGGCGGCGCGTAGATTGTTTTTCTCGTGCAATCGAGTCTCTAAGTGTGAGGGGCTGCATCGTTCTCGACGATTCAAATCGCAGAAGGTATAGGCAAGCTTTTCAAATGGCGGAGCAATCTGGTTTCCGTTATATCCATTTTGAGGGCATGAAGCCTCGCGGTAGAGGGATTGCTCGAGCCACGATTTTCTACCGGGATCAGAACTGTTTCGCGATTTAAGGGCGTTGAAGATTTGCGCTCAGTTTCTCGCATCAAGGGTGCCCGGCGGCCATAAATATTGCCTGTGCAACGGCTTGAGCTAATACCCTCGATCCGTCTTCAGTGAAGTGAACGTTGACAGGGTGCTGAATATCCTCGAGTTGTGGGAGCGCGAATTCATACAGATCATTTACGGGGATACCAAATTCACCCATAAGTGTTTTGGCGGCTTTGTTGTATCGCACAACATCATCTGGGTCGCGATGAGGTTTTACGCCCCCATCCGGGACAGGTGTTGTCGTAGCAAAAATTAACTGCGCCCCACTAGCTACCAACTGTGCCGTTATTGTTCGGAGTTGGGCAATATAGACTGCCAATGCAGCCTGTTGAGGGTCTTCAGGATTATTAGATCCCTTCTTCGTTTCAACGTTGATCCGTTTCAAATCGTGCAAGCCAAAGTTGAAGTGAACAATGTCGAATGCCCCATCTTCGCTGCTTAGCCAGCGGTCAATGTGATCTTTTCCTTTTGTGGTTCCTTCGCAATTTTCAGGTTTTCCTGAATTCCTATAAGTCGGCCTAAAGACTATCGCTTGGCTACCCATAATTTCCCGGACATGGTTCGTGTAGCCAATTGAGATTGAGTCTCCCAGGAGGAGGACTTTAAATGGTTTTTTGAGAGGCTTGGGAGGGTCGACGCAGGAGAGGACACCAACCGCCACGAGGAGAATGCGAATCATCGAAATCTCGGTGTCGGGTAGACGGGCAGGCTCCGATGGCCGTCTTCGTCGAAAGCCTCGACACCGAAGAGCCAGTCATCTTTGGAGATGCCCTGCAAGGTTATTTCTAATTCTTCTGGGGCAACAACTGTTCGGTGTGTCCAGTCTGGTTCATGCGTCTCTCGCCGCAGGATTGCATATCCGGCTAGATCCTTCTCCGTGGAGGGTGCCCAAGTTAGCCGCGTGTGAGGGCTAAGTTCGCGGCAATCTACTTCGACTCGTCGGGGGGCACTGGGGGCTAGGGCGAGCTCTTTGGCTGCTGCTACGACACAATTCGTGACTCGGGCGACATATTGGAAATCAACGTTTTCGGGGAGATCCCCATATTGGATGCCATTTTCTTCGCGGACATCTTGATGTTGCCATGCGTAATTCTCATATGGCTCTGTTAATCGGACAGCTGGCCAGCCAGTTTCGTGGAAAGGCCGGTGGTCGCCACCGCGAAGGAATCGGTCAAGTCGCTGAATAAGAGTGATTTTGAATTCTGGCACAGCGGCTTCGCCAGCACGCCGCAGATACCGGGCAAGCTGGCGGGAAGAAGAATCTTCGTAGCTGCCGACTAACTTTTTCCCTGCTCCCGGAATACCATCGCTAAAAACACGGAGTCGGAATGGATCACTTTGCATTGCCGAGCCAACAGCCCCTCCGACGATGTCGAGGGTAAACATGGCGGCGACCTCGCGAAGGTCTTCCTTCCAAGAGAGGGCTTGCCCTTTTGAGCCAAGCAGGCCTTGTTCTTCGCCTTCTACGGCAAGGAAAACTAGAGTTGCTCGAGGTTGCAGTCCTCCGAGGAGTCTTGCCGCTTCAATAACTGCTGCGACGCCACTTGCATCGTCATTGGCTCCGGGGGCGTCACTCTTTGCATCCATTGGATCGCTGGCTCTAGAGTCAAGATGGCCAGATATGACCACTAATCGATTGGGGTTTGAGCCAGGCAGAGTCGCTATGACATTGGTTACATCCCCATCTCCTGGAAAGCGGGGCATCCCTAGAAAGGAATGCCCATGAGTCGTCACCTGTAGCTTGCCTCCATGGAATTCTTCCGAGACAGTACGGAATTGCCCTTCAACCCACTTTCGAGCAGCTCCTATTCCTCTTTTTGCGTCGTTCTGGCTACTACCGGTATGGCGAGTCCCGAAGCCGACCATTACCTGAATGTCATCCTCAATCCGGTCAGGGTTGGCTTGGGGAAGAAGTATTACTCCGGATAAGAGGATGCCCAAAAATGTGCCCATAAGGAGCCAGGATAACCTTAGCTACCGGCATATGCCCGCACACCCGGTGTTATCTCTCTTCTTCGCTGAAATTGGCCTTAGGTTTTGAGGTGCCGAGCACGGTCGACGAGAACAGCGGCGAGAATAATCCCCCCAGTAACGACATCCTGGACCCAGTTTTCTAATCCCATTTTGGTGCAGCCGTTGTCGACTATCACCATGATTAGAGCGCCGATTAGTGTGCCAAGGATTGACCCTTCGCCTCCTGAAAGACTGGCTCCACCGATTACGACTGCTGCTATGACACGTAGCTCGTAGCCTTCTGCGGTTGTGGGATCCCCCATGGAAAGAAAGGAGAATTGCAGGAGTGCAGCGATTCCTGCGCAACCCACGCCAAGTACGTATGCAAGAAGCTTGACCTTGTTCACACGGATTCCACATAACCGCGCTGCTTCTTGGTTGGAACCTACAGCGAAAAAGTGTCGACCCAATGGAGTCCACCGGAGGAGAGCTGCAAAGGCAGCCGAAACGAGGAAGAGAATCCATACTCCGGGGGCCAGTGTTGTATCCCCCGAAACCATGAGATTGCCGAGCCATCCAGTGTTTTCTGGATAAACGCCTTGGTTGTCCGCCACCCCTTTGGCAAGTCCTCTTAGCGTTCCCCAGAGGGCGAGCGTGACGACGAAGGGGACCAACTCGAGCCTCGGGACCCATGCGCTGGCCATGCGCCACAGAAAAATTCCACCAGCGAAAAAAGTTATAAGGCCAGCTGTGAGGCCTGCTGATTGCCCGATTGCCGATGCGAAGAGGGCTGCTATTGCGAGTGCGGCTATTTTCCCGGCCTGCCCAACGACGAGGCCTGCAATTACAACTCCTACAACTAGGGCAATCCCAATTGCTCCAATTGCGGCAACAGCAGGAGAAAACCCGGCTTGAAGCAGTAGGGCTGTTATTACGGTTCCCAGGGCAATTGTGGAACCAACGGATAAATCTATTCCCCCAGTAATAATAATTATTGTTGCGCCTACTGCTGCGGTTCCGACTACGGCGGCTTGGAGCAGCATTAGGCGGGCGTTGCCTAGCGATGTGAAATCAGATCCCGCTAGAAATGCAAACAATCCCCAAGCAAAAACCAGCCCTGCCAAAGGGCCTATTGCTTTTAACAGGGGCATGATGGTTTGAGCTTTCATGCGGCCGACACTCCAGTGGCTTCCATTAGGATGGAGTGTTCGCTCAGTGAACTGGCAGGGAGTGCCGGCCCGAGGATGCCATCGCGCATAACGGCAATGCGGTCACAGATGCCCAGAAGTTCTGGGAGATAACTACTTACCATCAAAATCCCGCAGGGCTTTTGATTAGGGTCAGCATGCTTAGTCAGGCGATTGATCCATTCGTAAATCCCCTGTTTTGCTCCTACATCGATTCCTCTTGTCGGTTCGTCGAGGAAGAGTAGGTCCACTTCCATAAACAAGAGGCGCGCTAAGGCGACTTTTTGCTGATTCCCTCCGGAAAGCTGTGCGACTTCTTGGCTCGGTGAATCGCATCGAATGCCGAGCGATTTAATCCAAGTTTCAGCTTCTTGTTCAATGGTATTTTCCGTTAGGACGCTATTTCGCGTTAAGCGAGAAAGGCCTGGGAGGCAGATGTTTTGTGCGACTGAAAGGTTTTGCGCGAGACCTTCGGTGGATCGGCTTTCACTGAGAAAACCTATTCCGCTTTCCCAGCGTGCGCAAGGGAGATTGGGACTTGCATGTCCATTAATTTTGATTTCTCCTTTCGCGAGAGGGTCTAAACCAAAAAGGGTACGCAGTAAAGCTGTTCGACCTGATCCGACAAGTCCGGCTATGCCGATAATTTCTCCCCGATGCACCGAGAGGGAGGCTCTTTTGAGGAGAGGAGAACTCGCAAGATTATTAATTTCAAGCAGGGGCTCACCTTGGACGCGGGCTGACTTTGGGTATGGATTCTTGATGTCTCGACCTGCCATTAGCGCCACGACTTTTTCGGCATCAAAATCGATGCCGGTTATCTCGCCTGTTACCCCGCCATCCCTTAAAACCGTACATTTGTCTGCGAGAGCTTCCACTTCTTCAAGTGCATGTGTGATGTAAATTACAGAAACACCTTCTGCTTTAAGGCTCTGCAGGAGGCTGAAGAGTTTGTCGGTATCTTCTTTGTCTAAGCTGCTTGTGGGTTCATCCAGAATGAAGATTTTGCATCCGAGGGCTACGGACCGTGCGATTTCAACTAATTGCTGTTCCGCAGGATTGAGGTTTCTTGCTGGTGCATTAAGTGTGATGTCAGGGCGACCTATACCGCGAAGGGCTGCCTGAGACTTGTTTCTCAGTTCGTCTTGATCTATGAGCCAACCTTTGCGCGGTTCGCTGCCGAGAAGAATATTCTCCGCAACGGTCAGATTTGGAGCCAGCGACAACTCTTGATGAACCATCGCAATTCCGCGAATTCGAGCTTCGCGTGGGTTGCGTGGACAGTACGTGGCACCCTCTATTTCCATGGAGCCCTCGTCAGGTTGAATGGCTCCAGAGAG
>DNPI01000039.1:1776-4586 GCA_003501525.1 Planctomycetota bacterium | reverse complement strand
CCATTAGAGTCGGCATAGCGGGCAAGATCTAACCAGTGGAGTGCTTGCTGCTCTCCGTAATGAGGCGAATTGAAGAGGGAATCTAACCAAGAGGTCCACGATTCATCGGTTGGTTTGTCGAAGAAAGAATCTCGGACACTTGGCTCAGGAGGAAGGCCGGTAAGCAGCAGGGAAGTCCTTCGGGCCAGGGCCTCCGGTTTTGCCGGTGGAGAGGGTGAGAGATTGTTTGCTTCCAGGCGTGCGAAAACAAATTGATCAACGGGATTCCTTATCGCCGTGGCATTCGCGACTTGGGGGATTTTGGGCCGGCGGGGGGCGGCGTAGGCCCAATGCCTGCTCGGCCACGAAGGCGTTACGCCATCGTCAGGCCAAGTGGCGCCATTTTCAATCCATTTTCGGAGAAGGTCGACATGCTTGGAGCTTAGAGCGGGCTTCTCGTCCATTGGCGGCATACGATCCGGATTGTTGGGATCGGAAACCATCCACCAGAGGGTGCTCGCATTTAAATCGTTAGGCACGAGCACAGGCTCTCGACCAAATGAGGCCCCGGCGAATGCTGCAGCCTTCTGGTCGAGCCTTAGTCCACCTTTTTGCCTAGCGGGGCCATGGCACTCATAGCAGTTCTGTTCCAGAATCGGCCGGATATCTTTGTCGAAGTCAGGAGTCGGATGCTGAATCCAGAAAGAAAGGATGAGACTAATCAAGTTTTTTTAGGGCTGAAACGCATCGTCTGTAAAAATGATTCCCGTTTCTACATTTTCAACTTTCATCAAAAACCGCGCATTCCCAGGGATTACGATTTCTGTCGTAAAGGGGTAAGAGAGGCCGTTTATTTCCCGCCAATCAGCAAAAGTCTGTGTCATTGGGATGGAGAGACCGTGTTCTATTGTCACCAGGTTGAGCTCCAAAACATTCCCGGTTTCTTCTTCGATCCAGGCTGTCCAGGGAGAGCCAGTGGCGGGTGTCAATTTGACCTTGAGGGCACTCTTGCTGTCTCGGTTTGTTCTCGTTATGACTTGGACTTCTTCAAATACATCTTCCCAGGGGGCCAATAATGTCCAGGGGCTACTTAGGAGAGTTTCGAGGGATTTGGCTGGACCGAACACTTGGTCTTCTTGGAAATCGCTTTTCAGCCATCCAGTCTCTCCATTTGAAAAGGAAGTTTCTGTCCCAAATATCCCAGCGTCCATTGACAAAAGGACTCGATTATTTTTTTCGGCCATAAGCATCGTTTTGGCCTCGAGCCCAGCATGAGGGAATTCCATCGCGCCTTCGAAAAGAAGCCCGCCAAGATTTGCGGAGATTTCCCGGCGTTTGGTGGTGTTTCTAGCTCTACGCAAATCTTCAATTGTGGGCACGGCGGGCTCGTTCTGAACGTTGATTCGCTCCAAAACGATTTCGGCTTGTTGATGGTGCCGCATTTCCTTTGCTCTTCCATCTTTGCCCAACGCGAAAGAAAGTGAAGTCGTCCCGGCGTTGATTGCTCGGACTTTCCATTTTCCATCCTTATCTGGTGGGGACAAATCCCAATATCCTTCGCCTGGGACATCGAAAGCTAGTCGGTTGTTAAGGATTAGGACTGTCCACTCGAGGTCGTGTTCTTCGTTCCTGTAAGTACCCAAGTAAGGCTCGAGTTCCTCGAGGGGGATTTCTGGCGTTCGCTTAATACCTTCTCGAGGCAGATTAAAAGTCAGTCCACCTTGGTACATGTCGAGGCCAACGACTTCCTTCTCCTCGTTTCGGTCGAAGGCAATCTTGACGGTGTCCGTTATAGCGAAAGCCCATTTCCCCTCTTTGTCAGGTGGGTTCAAGGCAAAGTCCATTTGTCCCGGAACATCCATGTACAGATTGCCTTCCTTCTCTGTAATCGTGAAAAACTTGTCGCGAAAGGAGGTCATGGTTGCGTGATATCGGCCTAGAAAAGGTTCTAAATCTAGGTTTTCGCTGGACTCATCTTTTGGTGACGGACCCAGTAGATGCTTCCAAGTCAAAGAAGCTGCGACATCCACAAAGGGAGTGACATTGGCATTAGTAAGGACGATGCAGCCTAGGTTGTCATCAGGCAGGAGAGCTGTCATAGCGCTGAAACCGTTCACATTGCCTCCGTGTTGAATGACCCGGTGGCCTCTCCATTCTCCTGTCATCCATCCGAGGGCGTAGCCACTACCGGTTCCCATCTCAATTTGAGTTTCCCATGTTTTTTCGAGGGCTTCGATATCGATGATGGGCGCACTTCCAACCTTGCCTCGGTTGAGTTGGAATTGCCCCCAGCGAGCCATCTCGCTTGGGGATGACCAGATGGCTCCGGCCGGTTTCGCCCGGCTAACGGTCTGAGGCTCTAGGATTTTGAAGCGTGTCGCGTCCTTTTCCCACAGGTACCCGACCGCAGCCTTCCCTCCTTCCCGGGCGGCGGAGACTGTCCAAACGGTTTGCTCCATTCCTAGGGGGGTGAGAATCTTTTCCTTAAGAAGCTCCTCCCATTGCTTACCTCCGGCAGCGGCAGCAGCTTCTCCCAATGCGAGGTACATCACATTGTTGTAAAGGAATTTTTTGCGGAAAGGGGCCATTGGTTCGGCCATTGAGGCAGTTTTGAGAATATTTTTTTCGTCGACTTTGCCCGAAGCCCAAAGGATTCCCATTCTCGGGTAGCCCACTCGGTGGGAGGCAAGGTCCCGCAAGAGGGCGCGATCGCCCTCCTCACCCTTCACTGCTGGTTCGAACCAGGGAATGTGTTTGGCAACAGGGTCGTCCCATCCAAGCTTTTGCTCTTCAGCCAGCATGGCAACAAGAGTTGTTGTGAATGCTTTAGT
>DNPI01000039.1:0-1396 GCA_003501525.1 Planctomycetota bacterium | reverse complement strand
TATCCGCCATCCCGAAGCCTTTTGTGAGTAAAACTTCATCTCCACGAAAGAGGGCGTATCCAACTCCAGGGACATTGAACTCTTTTCTTTTTTCTTCTAATTCAGCACAGAGTGCTTTTAAGCGTAAGTCGAGATCGGTTGCTGACTCCTGTATTGCTGGCAGCTGTGAAGCCGACAGTAATATTGCAAGAAGTGGTGGAAGTGCGTGAATCATGGAGAAGAGATTTTAGCTAGGTTCGGATTGATAGGATGCGTAGCGCAGGTAAACCGTTTGGCTATTACTTAACAATGGATATCCGCTCCGAGCTTTCCCATTTCAATCCTTCGGCTCCGATTGAGTCTGCCCTTACCCCTCCGGCCTCATGGTATGACTCCAAGGAGTTTTTCGATTTTGAGCAGGCGGCTGTTTTTGGCCAGAATCCTCTAGTAGCAGCCAGAGCTGACCAACTGGAAGCATTAGGGTCTTGGGCTTCTTTGGAATTCGGCAAAGAATCATGGTTAATCACACGCGATACGGAAGGCTCCCTTAATGGCTTGTCGAATTCATGTCGTCACCATGGTTCGAGACTTTGCGAAGGATCCGGGGAAACCCGTGAATTTGTTTGTCCTTACCATGGCTGGACTTACAGGCTAGATGGCACTCTTTCAAAGGCTGGGGGTGCTGGTGCTATTGAAGGGTTAGGAGGTCCAGACTGTAATTTGCCGACTTTTCCTGTGGCAGAGTGGGCCCAGTTGGTTCTGTTGCATCCTTCGGGCGGGCAGCCTTTGGATCCGAGTTTGCTGGCCTTGGCGCCGATTGCAGAAGAATTTAAATGGAATGAGGCGAAATGGGTTACTCGTCGACGTTATCCCATGAACTGTGATTGGAAAGTCTTTGTCGACAATTACCTTGATGGTGGCTATCACGTTTCCCAAGTTCATCCAGATTTAGCGGGAGGGTTAAATTTGTCTGAATATAAAACAACTTGGGAGGGCAGATGGGTGGAGCAAACGTGTCCCCAGATTTCTCCGCCACTGGAATCGTCGGGACGCGTGAGCTACCTTTGGCTATATCCCAACGTAATGGTGAATTTCTATTGGCCTTGGGTTGACGTTAATTTCGTGATACCCACTGGGGCAGGCCGATGTGAAGTTGTCTTTGACTGGTGGATTGCTCCTGAAAAAGCGGAGGATTCAAAATTCATAGACAATGCACTCAAAGCGAGTGATCAAGTTCAATGCGAGGATGAAAAGGTTTGCTCTTTAGTGCAGCGCGGAATGGGTTCAGCTAGCTACCAGCAAGGGAGGTACTCTCCAATCCGCGAGGGTGGAATGTTTCACTTCCACAAATTGCTCATGCAGGATTATCAGTCGTGCTTTGGCGACTAACTCTTGCGTGCAACTAGGCCTCTCATCT
>DNPI01000206.1 GCA_003501525.1 Planctomycetota bacterium | reverse complement strand
TAATGTCTTCTTTAAAAGAAATAGAAGAGGCATTTGAAAAATATTCTAAAGATGAATCTTTTTGGGAAGAATTAACTACTTTACAGAATGATTTTATAGGTAGGCCAACACCTTTATATTATGCAAAAAATTTATCTGAAAAGCTGAATCAAAGAATATGGATAAAAAGAGAAGATTTAGCTCATACCGGTGCACATAAAATTAATAATGCTATTGGGCAGGCTCTGTTGGCTAAAAGAATTGGTAAAAAAAGAATCATAGCTGAAACAGGTGCTGGCCAACATGGTGTAGCAACTGCAACTGCTTGTGCTATGTTAAATCTAGAATGTATTGTTTACATGGGTGAAGAAGATATAAAAAGGCAAGCTCCTAATATTTATAGAATGGAAATGCTTGGAGCTAAAGTAGTTCCAGTTACATCTGGTTCAAGAACATTAAAAGATGCTGTTAACGAAGCTATCAGAGATTGGGTCACTAATGTTGAAAATACTTATTATATAATTGGAAGTGCTGTTGGCCCTCACCCATATCCCTATATCGTTAGAGAATTTCAATCAATAATTGGGATTGAGTCAAGGAAACAAATATTAGACAAAACAGGAAGCTTGCCAAATTATGTACTTGCTTGTGTAGGTGGCGGTTCGAATGCTATCGGAATTTTTTCAGGATTTATCGATGATTTAGACGTTTCTCTAATAGGAATAGAAGCAAGTGGAGAAGGAATAGATACTGAAAAGCATGCAGCTACTTTAACAAAAGGAACCCCTGGGATATTACATGGGTCCCTTAGTTATGTTCTACAAGATAGTTTTGGGCAAATTCAAGAAGCACACTCAATATCTGCTGGCTTAGATTATCCGGGAGTTGGCCCAGAGCATTCAAATTTGAAAGATATTGAAAGAGCACAATATTACTCCGCAACAGATCTGAAGGCCTTAGAAGGCTTTAAGTTATTATCAGTTGAAGAAGGAATTATTCCTGCTCTTGAACCAGCTCATGCTTTAGGCTTTTTAATTGATTGGTCACAGGAAATTCCAAAAGATCAATCTATCCTGTTCTTGCTTTCTGGTCGTGGTGATAAAGATATGGAAACTGTATCAAAAAAAATGGCATCATTATAATTTTTTAGTATAATTCTAGAAAATTAATTATAGGAATTATAAAAATGATGTCTAATGGTCCACTTGAGGATATAACAGTATTAGAGTTTGGAAATTTTGTAGCTGGGCCCACAGCAGGTCAGCTCCTAACAGACTTAGGGGCGAATGTAATAAAAATAGAACCACCAATGGGAGAACCTTGGAGACACGCATCCCCATCAGTTCCTCCAGGTGAAAGCAGGCTTTTTATTGCATTAAATAGAGGTAAAAAAAGTGTTTGTATCGATTTAAAATCTGAAGAAGGGCAAAAGGTTTGTCATGATATAGTTTCTAAGGCAGATGCAGTGATTTCTAATAATAGAAAATCTACTTCAGAAAAACTAAAATATGACTATAAGTCTCTATCTAAAGTTAATCCTAAATTAGTATATGTTGAATCAACAGCATATGGCTCTGAAGGTGAAAAAGCTGCTGAACCAGGGTTTGATCTGATTATGCAAGCCTACACAGGAATTATGTCAACAGAAAACAAAATATACCATGGAGCTCCTAGTGCAGTTAGGTCATCTTCTTACATAGATTACTCTACAGGATATGCAATGGCTCTAGGCGTAGTATCTGGAGTTCATCAAGCTAGAATAACTGGTAAAGGTGTATTAATGCAAACAAGCTTGTTAGCACAAGCATTATCTATGCAAGCTATGCAAGTAGCAGAAATAGAGAAGGACTTGAGTCCTGGCCAGAAATGGATTAAGGCAAAGAGGAGACGTCCATCTTCAATAAGTATCTGCCAGCCTTGGCTGCCTGCATCGGTCCATGCTCTTGAGCGGTGCAGAAGAACTGCGCGGTCGTGGTGCCGGTCGGTCTTGAGAAGCATGGAGACGCTGAAAGGATCACTGCGATTCCATGCCCCAGCGCCGGTCATCCGAATGCCGGTGTCTCCATCAAGACTTGCGGCTCGGCCACGTGGACTTTCGACTGTTTGCACATCTTGGCGGTCGTCAAAAGTGAACCTGTGACTCGCGTTTTTGTGGGTGGTGTCAAGAAGTTGGCCGTTGGCAGCAGCAATCTTCTCGTTTTCTACTTTGGCCACGGCTGCGGCTAATGCCTGCGCCTGTTCGGGGCTGGGGAGGTCCAGAGCGGGTGTTGGTGTTGCAGATGTAAAGTGCGAGTAGAGTCCGCTTTCATCGATATCGTCAAAGTATGCCGATAGTTGGTAGTACTCCTTTTGAGATATGGGGTCATATCTGTGGTCGTGGCACCGTGCGCACTCGAGTGTTAATCCCATGAAGGTGGTTCCAAATGTGTGGACGCGGTCGCTTACATATTCGATGCGATATTCCTCCTCCACCGAGCCTCCTTCGTTAGTTTGTCGGTGGAGGCGGTTGAAGGCAGTTGCCGTTTTTTGCTCAGCCGTTGCATTTGGCAATAAATCTCCGGCAAGCTGCCACCGCACGAACTCGTCGTATGGGAGGTTCTGGTTGAACGCCTGTATGACCCAGTCACGGTAGGGCCAAACCCGAGTGCCTACATCGCTTTGGTAACCGAAGGTGTCTGCATAGCGAGCCAGGTCAAGCCAAGATTGTGCCATGCGCTCGCCAAAGTGAGGAGAAGACAACAGGCTGTCGACAACCTTTTCATACTCTTCTTCGGAATGACTTTCCATGAACTTCCTTGCTCCCTCCTCAGTTGGAGGCAGTCCCGTAATCGCGAAATGAACGCGGCGTAGCCAAGCCAGCGGCTCAGCTTCTTCTGCGGGTGACCGTTCAACTTCGCGGAGCTTGTTTAAGATAAAACTGTCGATTGGGTCGCGAGGCCAAGCAGAGTTTTCCGCGGCAGGCGGAGAGGAATCGGGAGGCTTCCCATAGGCCCAGTGCGGACTAAAGTCCGCTCCTTGCCGGACCCAAGACTTTAGTAGTTCTATTTCGCGCTCTTCGAGGGAAAGCCCCGAGTCGGAAGGCGGCATTCGGTCAGCGAGATTGCTGGCGGTAATTCGGTATATCAGCTCAGAGTCTTCAAGGTTCCCCGGGACAATGGCTTTGTATCCTCCAAGGTCTTTGAAGGCTGCATCGGCGGAATCTAATCGCAGGTCTGAATTTCTTCCTGCGGGATCTGGTCCGTGGCAGGCAAAACAGCGATCCGAAAGTATGGGGCGAATATCCCTTTGAAACTCCACCACTGAAACTTCCTGCGCGAACGCAATAGGGCCGGCGAAGAGCAGTGTGAGGGCTGCATGCACAAGCGCGCGAGGGTCGAGGGTGCCCATGGGTGGAAATTAGATTACACCGAATATGGGCTCACTTTGATTATTCAGGAATGTCAGCGCCGAGAGTTTGCTCGGTTTCCGCAATCATTGCCTTCAGGCGTGCAAGTGAGTCCTGGCACTCTTCCCTTTGGTCTTTCGCTGCCAGCTCAAGGGCTTGTTGGGCAGCCTTGATGGCTTCTGGATATTGCCCATTTGCATAAAGAGCCCACGCAAGTGTGTCGAGCGGGCAGCTGCCACCATGACTGCAAAGGCGGTCGACTTCTCCGCGGTCCGCGCCTCTTTCCTTATCCCAGCTAATTGCATCCTGGATTAGTTCCAGACCCCTGATTACGTCAGTTTCCCTGTCGAGGCGATCGGGGTCTACAAGCTTCCAGGCTCTTTGATTTAACCCTTTTGGCTCCAAGTCTTTTGCGGCCTTCGTTAATTCAATCGTGTCGGGGTCGTCGTTGCCGTAATGCTCCATGAAGACTTTCGCGGAAGTGTTGAGGATCTGTAGCGCCTGCTTGTAATTGCCTGCCAGCTCCATTTCTTCTGCAATTTGAAGGGCTAACAGGCGGGCGTTTCTTGTGTTCTCGATGGTGTACGGATGTTCTTTGCCGTATTGCTCAATATGGCCGCGAATCCCACTGTTAGCGATATCAAGTGCGCGGTTGAATTCCGCGTTTTCGGTTAGATGCTGCAGGAAGCGCACAGTTGCCTCAAGGGTTTGCCGATGGCTGCTGCCGAACTTTTCCGTGAGCCCTTTTATGGCCTCTTCATGGAATCCACGCGCTTCGATTGCGGCCCCTTTGGTGTCAAGGAGGCCTGCAAGGAAGCTGGTTGTCATAAGAGTCAATGGGTAATCATCGCCTAGCGTGCCCTTTAGGCGCGCTAGCGATTCTCTAGTCAAATCTTCTGCCTCTCTAATACGGCTTGAGTTAAAAAGAAGCATCGAAAGGTTGTAACGCGTATGGAGCGTGCTCGGATGGTCAAGGCCGAGAGTCTTTTCTTGGCCCGTGACGACTTCATTGAAAATGTCGGATGCTGAGCCGAGATCGCCTATTGTGGCGTATGCAGCGCCAAGATTTCCCATGACAGACAATGTCTGGGGGTGAGCGGGCCCTTTTTGCTCTCGCTTCTTTGCTAGTACGGTTTCAAAGGCAGATATGGCTTCCTCGGTTTTTCCGAGCGAAAAGAGAACTCCGGCCAAGTTGCCGAGGGTCGAAAGTGTTACATCGTCGTCATCGCCAAAGATGCTTCTCCGGCCCTCGAGCGCAAGAGCTAGCAGGCGCTCAGCTTCTGGGTAGTTGCTGAGTTCCGCCTCAATGATTCCGAGGTGGTCGAGGGCCCCATAAACGGAGGCAGAGTCTTCTCCGTGCAGCTTCTTTGATTCTTTCAGGACGGTGGCGTAGACCTCTTTTGCTGCGTCAAAGCGTCCGAGTTCCAGGAGAACCTTGGCCCGAGCCCCCTTGGTAGCGATTACTTTTGAAGGACTTGCGATTGAGTGTTGTGCGAAAATTTCGAGAACTTCTTCTTGGAGCTTTAGTGCATGGACGAAGTTCCCTCGGTCAAGCGCAACTCCAGCTAAGGTTTCCAAAACCCGAGAACGCAGGGCTGGAGCCTGCACTTCTGCGCGCACAATTTTTTCTGCGTCAGATAGGAGTTTGCTTGTTTGCTCGATAGTGCTGCTTACATCTGTAGGGGCCAGTCCTGCAATCATCTCTTGCAGCGCTCCAACAGCGGCGGTGGCCTCTCTTTTTGCAGCGACGGCGCGGTCGCGTTCTGCGGAGGCTTGAGTTTCTGCTTCAAGCGCCCGGTTCCTTTCTGCGATGGCCTGTTGCCAGAAGCCGGCGATTGCGACCAGTGCCAAGGCGGCGACTCCCCCGCTAATAGACTTTGTGGGATTTCTCCTAGTCCACTTGACGGTCCTTTGGATGGCAGTTGGTGGCTTAGCGTGAATAGTTTCATTGGCAAGAAAGCGGCGCAAGTCCCCGGCGAACTCTGCCATCGTTTGGAATCTTCTTCGGGGGGCCTTCTCTAAAGCCTTCATGCAAATAATTGCTAAATCCCTTGGGCACCTTGAACGAAGCTTCCGCGGGTCGGGTGGGTCTTCGGTGACAATTTTTTTAAGCACTTGCTGACTGGTGTCCCCATCAAAGGGGCGTTGCAAAGCAAGGGCTTCCCATAAAGTGACGCCGAGCGAAAAGATGTCTGTGCGGTGGTCGATGTCAATCCGCCGTGCCATGGCCTGCTCTGGGCTCATATAGAACGGAGTTCCCGCAAATTCCCCTGTGCGGCTTAAGTCGAGTTCGTCCTCCACATGGGCCAGCCCGAAGTCTGAGATTTTGGGCTCGTTGTCTGGGGTGAGAAGGATGTTTGACGGTTTGATGTCGCGGTGAATAATCCCAGCGTCGTGCGCTACTTGAAGAGCTTCAGCAACTTGAGCGAACAAATTTGCAACTTTTAGGTAATAGCTTTTTTGGGAATCGGTTTGCTTTCTGTCCTCCAGTATTTGGTCCCCAAGAGTTTTTCCTCCTTCGACTAATTCTTGGGCGATGTAGTGGGTTCCATCCATCTCCCCCACTTGGTAGACAGCGACGATGGCTGGGTGTGCGATACGAGCTCCGGCTTCCGCCTCTCTCTTAAAGCGATCAATTGCCTTCTCGCGCATTGATATGTGGCCTCCAAGAATCTTTAGGGCTACTTTTCGGCCTAATGAAACCTGGGTGGCTTCCCAGACAGTGCCCATGCCACCCGCACCCAAGCGGCGGGAGATTTCAAAATCTCCAACTAAACGGCCTTTCTCTGTTTCGTTCATCTTCTTTTAGTGCTAGTGGACTATTGGTTTGGGAAGCAAAGATTCGTCAAAACCATATTCCTGGTAACCGTTAAGGACATGCTGGAAGTAGTCGGGGCGTATCGGAGCACCAAGAACAATTTTATTTGGGTGTGCGATGTAAGTTTGAGCGAATTTCGGTTGTCCACCATTGCCGCTTTGGAAAAGAACCCCAACGCGAAGATAGTGGCCTGTTGCTACGCCTTCATATGGGTCTAGCTCGTCTATTTGCCTTGGAGACAATTTGTATGCGACGGCTGGGCACGACTCGCCATCCGGTGAATGACGAATGTTTGCGTAAGCCGTATTGTCCTTACCAGCTGCTTTGTTGAAGACAAGCTCGTACCCAGGGACTTCGCCGGGATCTATCTCGCTCAATTCACCAACGCGACGGATTAGGCGTTTGGTGCCCATATTGGACCCGTAGGAAACAATCCACTGATTTTTAGACTCCGCTTCAAGGCGATGGCGGCGGTAATCCCCAGAGGGAATCAAGGTGCCTCCATCTTGCTGGGCAAAATAAGTGAAAACCTCTGATTCGCCGGCATCCGTAAGGGAGCGAACAGACACTTGCTGCCTGACGAAGAGGGAGTCCTTTGGGGCTTTGGATTGATACCCTTCTATTAAATCGAGGGAGGCAAGGACTGCATCGTTAACGCGGAACACTTCGCCGACTACGGAGCCGGATCCCGTGCGGATCCCAGGATAGGGGCCAAAGTCAAATAGGTCGGCTTGAATAATTGCAGGTCCGCATGAGAGGCACCCATCAAGGGCGGAGGAGCGCTCAAGACCAGGAAGTAGGGTCCCATAGACGAAGACCGAGGAAAGACTGGACATATACCCAAATTCTAGGGCGTCCCTGCAACAATTCATCTCTGTGGGACTCCCCTCTACCCTTCTTGCGACCTTGCTCGCCTACAAAGTTGTTCTTTTAGGTATTGGACTGTGGGCTTCGCGGAGATCCAGTAGTGGTGCGGAGTTTTATTTAGCCGGTCGGGGCTTAGGGCCGTGGGTTGCCAGTATTTCTGCCGCCGCGTCTTCTTCGTCTGCGTGGACTCTCTTGGGCGTAAGCGGTGCTGCGTACACATGGGGGCTGAGTGCGGTTTGGCTTTTTCCGGCGTGCTTGTCTGGCTTCGTCTTGAATGGCTGGTTAGTGGCAGGCCCATTGCGTCGCCTAGCCCGGGAGACAGGTGCGGTCACATTACTTGGTGTTTTGGTTCATGGCTTAGAGAGGAAGTGGGCGAGAGGCGTTTTGAAAGCAGGAGGTGCGATTATTTTGTTTTCGCTTCTCGTTTATGTGGCGAGCCAATTCAAGGCTGCTGGGGTGACTTTTGCGGAAACTTTTGAGATGGGCGCAACCTGGGCCATTGTGGTTGGAGGCGGAATTGTTCTTCTGTATACGATGTCGGGCGGATTTTGGGCCGTTTCAATTACGGACTTGCTCCAAGGGTTGGTGATGGCTGCGGCTTCGGTTCTTGTGCCTGTTTGCGCTTTGGTGGAGGTTGGCGGGCTAGGCGGACTGCTGCAAGGGTTACGGGATTATCAAGTTTCGATGGGAGGGGGTGATTCGGCTGTATTTCTCGACGCAACACGTGGGTTCTCAGGTCCAGCTCTGTTTGGTTTCATCGTTGGCACTTTGGGGATAGGCCTTGGTTATCCGGGGCAACCGCACGTTGTGAATAGATTTATGGCTATGCGCAGTGACCCAGAGGTGAGAAAAGGAGCTTGGATTAGTGTTGCCTGGGCTTGTGTTATTTACTCGGGAATGTTGTTTGCTGGATGGTGTGGTCGCGTTCTCATCGATGACATGGGTAATAATGAGGCTGTTTTACTGGCACTAACAAAGCTGATTTTCTCGCCAGCGGTTGCAGGGGTAATCATTGCGGCGGTGCTTTCGGCAATCATGTCTACAGCGGACAGTCAGCTGTTGGTGTGTAGCTCGACGGTTTCCCAAGACTGGGCGCGCGGCCTAGGTGGAATGAAGTCCTTAGGTGTTGGGATAGACAGACTGACAGTCCTCTTGATTGGGCTGTTGGCGATAGCGGCAGCGGTCTTGATTGATCAGACCATTTTTGATTCGGTTCTATTCGCTTGGTCCGTCCTTGGGGCTGCGTTTGGCCCTCTTCTTCTGGTGCGGCTTTGGAAAGGGCCGGTTTGCGGGCGATGCGCGCTAGTTTCCATTTGTGTTGGTGCTGGAGTGTCACTTGCGTGGGCGCTTACACCTGAGCTAAAGGCAGTTGTGTACGAGCTGGTACCAGCTTTTGCGGTGGCCTTGGCCATTGCCTGGCGAGGACACTCCGTTTGGGCGATTGAAACTAAGGGGAATCCTTGAACCCGTGTTGTTTTGCAGCGTTTGAAGCGATGATGTGTGTTCGATACTTAGGGGCTCCTTGGGCAATATTGTTTGGAGCCTTGCTGTGCTGTCAGAGTCCATCCTCCCTGGCTGAGGGGTTGGCGACGGGAGCCTCTGCGGGTGAGCCTATTGCTGGAGAAGTAAACCCTGACATCGTCGAGCTAAAGCGCTTTAACTGGAGCATTGGAGTCTTGGAAGCCGAAACGGTTGTGTTCCTGGAAGACGACAGGCCGCAGCAAAGGACGACTGTTTCGAACAACACATCTGAAACCGTTTGGTGGCAAGATTTTTATCTCAATCGCTATTCTTATTCCGAGAAATTCGACTTTGACGAGGCGAGCTTTAAGACCCATGTGGATCCGGAGACGGGTGAAGTCGTGGAGGAATATGTGGGCCTTGGCGGCGGTGGCGGCGGTGGGTTTAGTAGTCGCTGTAGAACCAGATTCAGCTTGGCTCGAAATGATTCTCTTTGCATGAATCCTGGGTCCTCTCGATTGATTACCGATGCTGAGTTCTCCGATTCTGTCGCCGCCAGTACTTGCGACGGGTGGTCGTTTTCGGGAGAAGGTTCACTCCCTTCGTCTGTGCCTTTTTCTGAATGGCCCGCTCTAGCGTTCGACATTAAGGTCGGTTGGTCGGATGACGAGGGCTGCTGGCTTAGCGTCGAGCCACGTGAAAAGCCTTAGCGATATTAATCGGTTAGGATAGGTCGTGACCTTGATGGCTGGATTTTTACTGCTAGCGGCACCCTTGCTGTCGCCGCAATTGGATATGCAGGAGGGTCCTCTTAGAGGGCAGCTCTACTCGCGCGGCTTAGCAACGAATGGAACCTCGGTCCCCATCTCGGGTGCGGTCACAGCACCCAATTGCACGCGTATTTATTTAATTGTTACCCGGGACGGACTTCCGTGGTCGACGGACATGAACGACCTCCATTACTCAGGAGGAAATGCTCAGTTTGCGTTCTCAACTTGGATAGAAGCGGGTCTTTACGACTATGCATTTGAGCTTCGTTTGGAGGCGAATGGACAGACTCAGCGTGCGAGCTTTGTGGGTGATGTTGTATGCGGCGACGCTTTCTTGATTAATGGGCAGTCAAATGCAGTGGCTGGCGATTATCACCAGGAAGGTCGAGGTAATGCGGACCAGTCTCGCTGGGTCCGCTCTTATGGCTCAGCGGGAACGTCAGCATCTGCTGTGACTGCCGATGACAGGTGGCATGTGGCCGACGGAATTGAGTTCCATGGATCTGGAACGGTTGGCTCGTGGGGGCTTCGAGCGGCTCGTTTGATATCAGATCAGTATCAAATTCCGATAGCTCTATTTAACGGAGCTGTTGGAGGTACCTATGTAAGCCAGCATGCTCGTGATGATGGAAATCCGGAGAATTTGCTGACAATTTATGGCCGCCTGCTTTATCGGGCTCGCAAGGCGGGCCTTGATCAAACAGTGCGCGGCCTTCTTTGGCATCAGGGGGAGTCAGATGGCCAAACTCCCCCATCGCAGTATTTGGCGGCTTGGGGGGATTTAAGGGATGATTGGATTCGAGATTATCCATCCCTGGAACAGGTTTTCATGTTCCAGGTTCGCAGAGGGTGCGGCATCTCAAATATGAAAATTCGTGAACTGCAAAGAACCTGTGGTGACGTTTTTGCGAATGTAACCGTTCTGCCGACTGCTGGAGTTGATGAGCATGACGGATGTCACTTTAGGTACGCGGGTTATCGTGAAATGGGAACTTGGATGGCGGCGGCGATGGCAAAAGTTCTTTATGGGGAAATGATTTCTCCTTCGAAGAATCCGCCGAATCTAAAGGAAGCGCGCTTTACATCCACGGCTCGTGATGAAATCGAATTACTTTTTAGAGGCCCGAATCAACTGCTGGTCCTGGATGCAGGCATCGAAAGTCACATGACTCTTGGTGTGGGCGTCCCTGAAACAATTGTTTCGGCTGCCGCTTCACCAGGGAAGATAACTTTGCAGCTTTCGGGGAGCACATTGGCTACCGAAGTAATTTATCGTGGGCACATAGGGACCGGCCCATGGATCCGCAATACTGCGGGAGTTGGTGCTTTTACGTTCCGTGTTCCGATTCTTCCTTAATCGCCTAGGACAGGATGCCCCTGCGAAGCATTTTTTTTGCGTATAGCAAAAACAGGAAAGCGATTGTGGGGAAAACAAAGGCAAGCACCACGTAGTCCTTGAGAACCTCGTAGCCGCCTAAAATTACATACTGTGTAAACATTCCGATGGCGGTGCAGGCAAAGGCTGTGAAGATAAGAGGGACAGCCTGCCTCTTTTTGAGCAGTAGCAGGACACCGCCTAGAAGCCCCCCAAAAGTGGATAGTGCCCAGATTGCATATGCCCAATCGGGATAGCTTTGGTAGAACTCCATCTGATTAGGGGAGTATTCGTTTGCTTGGAAGTAGGTTAAGTCACCTGCTTTCGTCATTAGGTAGCTGTAGGCCCCGAAGCCATTAAATGCAATGGCGATAGTCCCGACGAGATAAAGGTGCCACGATGGCTTAGTTTCGGAAGCGGTCATAAGCTCAGGCTAGCTAACACTCTTGCATTCTCAATGAACTTTATTTATTCCGCAATATGGGTTTTCCTATTAACTAGTCAGGCATGGAGCAGCCCTCAGAATTGGGATGAGTCCGTAGTTGACTCTCAAAACCACCTAGAAGCGGCAATCGAGAGCGGGGTAGGTCCAGGGATAAGTGTTGCTGTGGGTTACGGAGATCATGTGATTTGGGCAGCAGGTTTTGGTTTCGCGGACTTAAAAGCAGAAAAGCTTGTGCACACGGACACTCTTTTTCGCGTGGGTAGCGTGTCAAAGACTTTGACGGCGAGCGCTTTGATGAGGCTCAGGGAGAATCAAGAAGTGGACATCGACCTTCCTGCAAGTTTCTACTTGCGGGATTTCCCTGAAAAAGAATGGTCATTTACCACTCGTCAGCTTGCGACCCATGTTGCTGGGATTCGTCACTACAGAGGGAAAGAGTTTTATCTTAATGAACCGTTTGCGTCGATGGCAGAGAGCGTTTCGATTTTTAAAGATGACCCTTTGTTGTTTGAACCGGGTACGAGTTACAAGTATTCGACTTACGGCTGGACGCTATTGTCAGCCGTCATGGAAGGTGCGACAGGGAAGGAATACTTGGAAATTATGCAAGCAGAGCTTTTCGATCCACTGTCACTCGACTCAACTTTCCCGGACAAGGTCGAAGTGAAGCGACCGCTTCGGACTTCGTTTTACAAGAAAGGGGAAAATGGTTTTGTTAGTGCTCCCGCTGTAAACAACAGTTACAAATGGGCGGGAGGCGGATTCCTTTCAACGCCTTCTGATTTAGTTCGATTTGCCCTTGCGCATCTTTCCCCTGGCTATTTAAGCGCAGAATCATTGAGCGTGATGTTTAAAAACCAGGCAATCGCTAGCGGGGAAACAGTCGGGTGTGGGATAGGCTGGAAGGTTGGGCGAAGGAGGTCGATAGGGCAATGGGTTGGTCATTCTGGCGGGTCTGTTGGCGGCAAAACCATGCTGGTGTTGATTCCGAGCAAGCAGATTGCTGTTGCCGTGACGCTAAACAACACGGAGGGACCAGCGCAACAACTAGCTTTTGACGTTGCAGCGATATTTGCTGAAGCTGTGCCAGCTGCTCCGACTAAGCCGGAGGCGGAAACTCAGCGACCGCAACCTGTTGCCAGGTAAACGGCGAAAGAGGCAAGCCAATGTTCACCTTCGTAGTGTCCGCTTGTTACGTATCCGAGTCCAATTTCGCGGTGGGCCTTGGCGGATTCCCAGAGACTATTTGTGCGCGAGTCATCGGGGCCGAGGTGGCTCGCTAAACCTTCCATGCACCAAGCTCGCGCCAAGTTTAGGCCTGCCAGGTGCACAATCTGTCCATCGGTGACATCGGAAACTTCAGCGGGCGCAAAGGAGGGAAGCATGAATGCGTTTAGCCAATTTTCAAAATCTTGGGGTTCCATGACGCGGCGCATAAGGTCGACCTCTTCGAGACCGGCTGATAAAAAGTCATGTCCGCTTGGCTCAAACCCCCATGGCCACTCCCGGTCGGTTTTGAACCAATCTAGCGATCGGGCACGAACCAAGTCGGCCAATCCAACATCTCCAACGCCAGCGGCATAGTCCCAGATATGAGTGAGGGCGAAAGCCGTGTTGGTATGTGTGCCTACGCGAATAGGCCATGTGAGCTTCGGGAGATAAGCGTGAGTGGCTTGTAGGAGGTAATTTTCCAGCGGTAAACAGGCCGCTCGCCAGCGCTGCGCGTCTTTGTCATCCCACCCGTCTAGCTCAAGGCAAAGGCGCAGGTACCAGGCCCACCCGTACATGCGCTCGAAGCCCTTATTGTGCTTTGCTTCGAAATAGGTGAGTTCGCCACGGATATTCTCTTCCGTGAGGTGTTTGCTTAGCACTTTGCGTGCTCTGTTAGCCACTTCAGGACCGAGTAGATTGAGTTTGAGGAGCCTTGCAAGCATCCAATGGCCGTGCACAGACGAGTGCCAATCGAAGCTACCAAAAAAAGCCGGATGCATTTCTTTTGGAGTTTTCGCATCTTCCGGCCCAGCCTGAACTTCGCCCGGTTTGTTGGGGAACTCGCGCACAATGCTCGCGAGCGCAATCGCTGCAAACGACTCGGCTTGTTTCATTGTCAGGGGTTCAGGGGGTGCCGGGCTTGCTTCTTTGCTCAAATCTTGGGAGCAAGCCGCCAATATCAGTAGCGAAGCGAGTTGGTAGAGCACAGGGTGACATTTAAGCACAACGTTTGCAGATGGAACCCTAAGGCCTGATTAAAAGCCTATTGAGTAGCTAAGCGTGAAATCGTCACCGTCCAGGATGAAAGCGCTAAGACTCCAGTCGTCTTGCACGTAGCTAACTCCGGGATGCAGCTGTTCTCCGTCCCAGAGGCCTCGAGCCCTAATGCTCGGCTTGAATTGGTAGGTGATGCCGCCAGGGAAAAGCCAGCGGCTTTGGTCAGGGACAAAAGATCCCGATAAGTACCCAGACCAATTTGCGCCGAAAGCCTTTGCGGTGGTTAAAGAATACGCAGACCCCGTTACTACAGAAGAAGGCCACGCGCTGCCATGAGAAAGAGCCAAGGCTGGACGATTTCCTTCTTCTGGCAAAATACGCCAGTTCCAAACAGGCGTAATGCTCTCCTCTTTTCCATCTTTTGCCGGCGCGTATTCAATGCCGATGCGAATGTCGGAGTTGATTCGTTTGGTAAGGACGAACTCAAGCGGATGTCGATTGGTCTCCTTGCCCAGGATCCAGCGTGTTGTCAGATTGTATTCCGTGGGTTGTATTTCTCCTGACCCCTGAACCAGGGATCCAGCACCGGGTCAGCCAGGTCACATGGGAATTTCTGCTACGTTTGGTGGTGGCCCGTAATCTTGGGCAACTGCCTGTGGGGCGACAGCAATGCCCGATGTCAGGACTGCTAAAACGGCGAGCGAATGATTAAACACGGCGCTAGAGTACGTTAATGCCCATTTCTTTTCTAGCCATTGCTTGTGTCGCTTTGCTGGTGCTTGGCATTGGATGGTTCGCCGCGAACGCTTGGGCAAAGGTTCTCTTTGTGGTCGGAATGGTTTTCTTGGTTGGCTATAGCGCGATTGGGAGCTTACACGCTTGGGGTGAAAGTCAGGATTTGACAGCAACACTTGCTTGGTGCGTCTTTGGCGTTGTTTGCTTGAGCCTTGGGATTGCTCGTATGC
>DNPI01000190.1:7112-8550 GCA_003501525.1 Planctomycetota bacterium | reverse complement strand
CACCAGAAGGGAATTCTGGAGCAGCGGCTGCCGCTGGTTCTCGCGACTCATTCTCGTCACCTCGCCCTCCAGCAAAGTGCCAACGCAGGCCAACAATGTCGACCTTGGAACGCTTCTGCCCTGTCTCCTTGTCTTCCCAGGAGCCATAGTTCAAGCGACCTTCGACCAAAACAGCTCGGCCTTTTTTAAACCATTTGCTGAAGCTCTCCGCCTGCTTTCCAAAAAAGGTGACATCGAAAAAATGTGCCTCGTCTTTCCAGCCCCCATCACCATCCGGCATGCTCTCGTTAACCGCGATACCAGCCTTTGCGACTTGGCTGCCAGATTGAGTCTGGCGGAGTTCGGGATCTCGTGTGAGATTGCCCATGATGATAACCTTATTGAAGGAAGCCATAGTTCTCAGTTTTGGGGATTGGACAGTACAGGGTCCGAGGGCCATTCTAGACTTACCGGCCCTCCTATTCCCCCTCCTTTTAAGAAATTGCATCCACCTACATCTGAGCGCAGAACTTACCCACGAACCCCTGCACCGGAAATCCCACTCCGCTTGGGCCCCGAAACAGGCGACGGCTTCAGGGTGAGGGATATTTCCAAGTCAGGAGTTGCCTTTTTTGCCGAATCCGCAATCCCACTTATGACCTTGGTGAACTTCGCGTTAGAAATCCCAACTAACGAAGGAGAGCCACAAACGATTTCTGGCCAAGGTGCCGTTGTTCGCTGTGAGCCGCTTGCCCCGAATATGGGTCACTTTGAGATTGCCCTGTTTTTCCAGGAACTTGATGCGGATGCAGAAAAGTCAATTGCTGCCTTTGTCTCGTCAAAGGCTAACTGAAACAGCTCGGGGTATTCCTGCTAAGTCAGGGTAAGTCTCGCCCACCTGGAACCCTTCAGCCTTCACAAGGTCGACAACCTCTTGCACTCTTCCTGCTCCCACCTCAAAGAGCAATAGCCCATCACTCGCGAGGAAAGGTCTCACCTCTGCAAGGACACAACGATATGCCCACATCGGATCTTCCGGAGGCGTAAACAGAGCCGCTGCCGGTTCGAACTCTTCAACGCCTGGCCCTAATTCCTCACCCGGCTGGACGTAGGGGGGATTACAAAGGATTAAATCAAAGGGATCGGCATGAAGACTTGAGAGCCACTGTCCCTGGTGAAACGATGCCCTCGAACTGAGTCCCAAAGATTCACAGTTCGCTGCTGCGACTTCTAGCGAACCCGCAGAGCTGTCAACACCTAATCCAATCGCAGCTGCGTGGTTCACCAACGTTGCGAAAAGCAAGCAACCCGATCCCGTGCCAATGTCCAGAACAGAAGGGCTCGCGCGCGCAGCAAGGAATTGAAGCCCAACTTCGACAAGGCATTCACTGTCAGCGCGGGGAATGAGGACGCGGGAATCCACCGCCAATTCCAGGCCAAAAAACCCCACCTGCCCCTC